>DASSJW010000160.1:0-5674 GCA_035690995.1 Xanthobacteraceae bacterium | reverse complement strand
GGCTCCCTCGCCGATCACGGCTACGATAACGCAATCTCTTCCATGGCGAAGTTGTGGTGTCCCGTCGTTTAGCGGCGCTCGCGCCTCGAAGCGTACGGCGTCACCCGGCCACCTATGGGTGCTGGCCAGCGGCGCCACGGTTGCTATCGCTTACGCTGCACGCCACCCCGACCAGGTGAGCCATCTCGATTATGGGGGAGTCAGACCTGCGGGTGGCTGATCCGCGGGAGGTCTGCGAGGCAGGCGGAGCAAGCAGACGCCCGGCTGAAGATGATCGAGCTCGGCTGGCCGAACGACGCCCGGCGTACGGGCAGTTCTTCACAATGCTGCATATGCCGGACGCGAGGCCGGAGCATATTCGCTCGTATAACGACCTGCTGCGTCTCACAGCTCGCCGAATACACCCTCAAGCTGGTGCGGACATACTGGCGCCCGCTGACCTCGAAAGCCAACCCGGGTTGACGCGCCGGGTGTGATGCGGTGCAAGAGCAGCAGGCCGGTGAAGGTCCGGTTAGATCAAAGGCTGTAAGCGAGGGCGATCGCTAGCGCCCTGCGGGAGGTTCACTCGGCGCCCCGGTGAGCGGATCAACCTCAATTTTCTGTTTTGACCCATCCTTTTTGAAATATTCAATCTTGTACTTGCCTCCTTCCAACTCGATTTCTTCGAAATAGGCGAAATCGGAGCCGGCTTCGAGGGGCCGCAGAATTTCGGTCAGCGGCTTTGAGCCCGCTGGCGGCGCCGCCTCGGCCCAGACGAGCGTCGGTGCGCAGAGGGCCATGGCGGGCCCCAGCAATGCAAATGAGTTTCGCATTTCAACCTCCTGAGCGGGCGGCCGCCGGGGCCATTCGATATGAGGGCACGTATCTCGGCATTGCTCCTAGTTCAGGGCTTCGGACAACACGCGGCCCTCGCAGCCGTTCGGCGGACGTACATTCAGCAGGAAAGCGATCGTCCGCCCGAGGTCCACGACTTCGGAGTCGCCGTATTTGCCAGGCTTGATCCAATTCGGACCGTACATGGCCAGCGGCACGTTCGTGTCGTACGACCAGGGCGATCCGTGTGTCGAGGCGTAGGTGTTTGGCTTTGCGAACAGATACCAGTTCGGCTTGTTCATTATGACGATATCGCCGCTGATCTTCTGGTGCCACGCCAGGATCACCTGCTTCGCAAGCTTGGTGTTCGGCATCATGCCTCGTTCCATCTGCGTGCGGGTGTACACGGCCTCCACGCCTGGATAGTCGCGGAGGAAGTCCTGCGCTGCGTTCTCGACCTCGACTTTATCGAGGTTACGGGACGCGATCAGTTTGTAATCGACATAGAGGTTCGGGTTCCACCAGGCGGTGATGTATTTGCCGTCACCGAACTTGGCGGAAAGCGCGGTGTTGGTTGCCTCGATCATCTTGTCGGGATCGATGCGCCCAGCATCGAGATTACGGCTGGCGCTGTACTCTGGGATATTCATGAATCCATGGTCGGCGGACAGCGTGATCAGAACGTTCTGCAGGCCGATGCGCTGGTCGAGATAGTCGAACAATTCCGCGAAGATGCGGTCCAGGCGGGCGGTCTGGTCTTGTGACTGGCGGCTCTCTGGGCCGAACAAGTGGTTCACGTAGTCGTGGCTCGTCCAGCTTATGGCGAGAATATCGGGAACACCGGCCGGATTGTTGCCGAGATTTTCGCCTTCAATGACTGCCTTGACGAAATCGAACGTCAGCAGGTCGCCGAACGGCGACCACATCATCGCATCGTAATAGGCCTTGCTGGGCTCTTTGGCGCCGCCAACGATCGGGTGCGGAAAGCGCGTTCCGAGCTCCTTGTATTTCGTCGTCCAGGGCCGGTCGTCTGACGTCGATCGGGCATAGGCCTCCTGCGGAAGCAGGAGCGACCAAGTCTCCTTGAAATACTTGTTCTGCGGCTTCGACTCGTAGAACGCCTTCCACCAGTCGGGATAGTCCTTCATGTAATAGTTGGAGGTTATGAAGCGTCCCGTTGTGGCGCTATGCATGTACGCGGTGCCGTACTGTCCGGCTAATCCGATCGCGGAGCGATCCTTTCCGGCGACCGCGATCACCTTCGACTTCGAATTAGCATATATCAATTCGTCGCCGACGGTGGTGACCTTGATGTTGAACGGAGACGTGCCGGAGTGCTCGGGAGTCTCCTCGTCGAGATATTTGAACCTCGCGTCCTCGGTGGAATAGAGACGTTTGCCGGTTCTCTTGTCGATCCAATCGTTGCCGACGACGCCATGCTTGTAGGGGTGTGCGCATGACAGGAGCGTGGCATGGCCGACGCCGGTATAGGTGGTGGCGTGGCTGTAGTGGTTGTTGCCGTACCACCCGCCTTTATCGAGCAGGAGCTTGAAGCCGCGGTCGCCGTAGAGATCGTAGTACTTGACCAACTGGTCCTGGGGGAAGCCGTCGATCACCATGAACAATACGAGCTTTGGCGGCGCCTTCCCGCCTGGTGCGCCCGTGTTCTGCGCATGGGCGGACGCGACAACCGATAGAACGACACACACCGTGAGCGCAAAGAATCGACTGCTGCATCGCCGCATGACGTCCTCCCTCATGTGATGTTGTTCTTGCGGAGGATTGTCGAGACGGCCCGCGGTTTGTCAATGAGGCATGGTGTGCGCCCGTTCGCGCGCAAGCCGGCGTCTTAATTCGGATCGCGGAACATCAGGCGAGCGGACATCCTGTCAGCGACAAGTCCGCTCTCATCGCCCGGGCCGCAGCTTCTGCCGGCCCGAGCAGCGGCGCTCGGCCGGACTCGCCCGCGGCAAGGCTCGCCACCGCCCCGCACCTGTCGTCAAGAAACCAAGCGAGCATCACCGCGTGCATGATATCGGCGCCAGCACCCGGGGCGAAGCGGTGCGGGACAAGGCGGGGCGCGCATGCCGCGACCTTCGGCGAGATATTGGTGTCGATCGGCGTGCAACTCGGCGCGCGCGGTACGACGCGCACCGATCATCGCAGATGACGGGTCTCCTCCTGCCGACGACTTCGTATGATATGCGCCCTCGTTGGGCCCAGAAGCGTGATCAATCGAATCTAGCGCGCCGCAGTTTGCTGACGCATTCATTGACGAATGCACGCACGGTGTTGGTTTGCAGCTTTGACTGAGAATAGACCACCTGCACCGGCATGGGCGCGGTTTCGAATGCTTCCAAGACAAATCGGAGCTGGCCGTTTTTTCTGTTCGGCGTCACCATATAGGACAGGAACATGCCGAGACCCTGGCCGTCGATGCATGCGTTCACGGCGCTGTCGATGTCGTTGCAGGTGATGACGCTGTTGATCGGGATCGACACCTGCCGATTGCCGACCCGAAAGTGCCACTCGCTTCGCGGGACCAACCCCACATGCCTGACGCACCTGTGCGTGCGGATATCGTTCGGCACTTGCGGAACGCCATGCCGGCGGAGGTATTGCTCGCTTGCGCAAATCACGCGCCGTACCTGGCCGACCGGGATCGCCACGAGGGACGAATCTTTGAGGTGGGCGATCCGCACCGCGACATCCACGCCTTCCTCGACTAGGTTTACCACGCGATCGACGAACAGCGCCTCTGCACAGACTTTTGGATGGCTCCGGAGGAAGTCGTACACGATCGGAGCAACGTAGCGCCGACCGAACAGGGCCGAAGCGGTGACCATGAGCTTGCCGACAGGTTCGGTCCGACGGGCGACCAAAACGTCCTCCGCTTCTTGCATGGCAGAAAGGATGTCGCGGCAGCGCTTCAGATATTGCGTCCCCTCCTCGGTGAGGTGGATCCGGCGCGTCGTGCGTCTTAACAGCGAGACCCCGAGATGCCGCTCGAGCGATGCCAGGGTCCGGACCACAGTCGGCAGGGATGTATCAAGCGAGCTCGCAGCGGCGGTGAGGCTGCCGGTGTCCACGATCCGCACGAATGCCTTCATCGCCTGGAACAGGTCCATAGATCGATATTACTTCACATTCTGCAATAGTCTAATGCACTGCCTGGCATTTATTCGCCGTTTTGAAAGTGACAGGGTCCCTGCCGCAAGGGCGAAAAAGTGTCTTTCGGCGTAGCGGCCGATCGTTGCCGCAATGCCGGGCGTTCAGCCCGGGCGTCGTATCCACGACTCCCACCGAGTTTTCGAATATTTCGGGAAAGCGAGCGACCATGATGCGAGCATCATTCGCAGCGGCCGTTGTCATCACCGCAGCAACGGGCTTGTCGCCGATAGGGCCTGCGCTAGGGCAGGACGATACCGAGAGACAGTTCGGGACCGTTCATTTCGCCACCTCGTGCAACGAGACGGCGCAGCGACGGTTCGATCGTGCCATGCGATACCAGCACTCCTTCTGGTATCAGGCGTCCAAGGAGATTTTTGACGATGTCCTCAAGGCCGATCCTGAATGTGGGATCGCCTATTGGGGAATCGCGCTGAGCTTGCTCTTCAATCCGCATGCCCCGCCACCGGCACCGAATCTTCCGCTCGGCTTGGCGGCCATTCAAAAAGGCAAGGCGGTCGGCGCCAAGACGCAGCGCGAGCGTGATTACATCGATGCGCTTGCCGTATTCTACACCGACTACGACAAGATGCCTCATGGCGCGCGTGTCCAAGCCTATCTCAAGGCCATGGAGGCGTTGGCGCAGAAATATCCCGACGACGACGAAGCGCAGATATTCTATGCCATCACGCTGAACGTTGCCGCCTCGCCCAGCGACAAGACCTATTCAAATCAGCTGAAAGGGGCGGCATTGCTGGAGCCGATCTTCAGACGCCAGCCGCGGCATCCCGGCGTGGCTCATTATCTAATCCATCTCTATGACACGCCGGCGCTCGCCGAAAAGGGCCTCGATGCGGCCAGGCGATACGCCGGGATTGCGCCGGCGGCTCCGCATGCTCAACACATGCCATCTCATATCTTCACGCGCGTCGGGGCCTGGAACGATTCGATTGCGTCCAACATCGCCTCGGCGCGGGCGGCAAAGGATGGCAAGGACTTCGACGAACAGCTGCACGCCATGGATTACATGGTCTATGCCTATCTGCAGCTGGCTCGCGATCAGGAGGCCCGGGCTGTTGTCGATGACATGAATGCCGTCATCGGAACCAATCCGGATCGGTTCGTCGGGCCGTATGCACTGGCCGTGGCTCCGGCGCGGTACGCGCTGGAACGCGGCGACTGGAAGGGCGCGGCACAGCTGCAGGTGAAGCCCAGCAAATTCGCCTATGCCGATGCGATGACCCATTTCGCACGCGCTCTCGGGGCAGCCCGCAGCGGCAATCCAGAAGCGGCTCGGGCCGATATCGCCAGATTGGCCGAGCTGCGCGAGACGCTGCGTCAGGCCAAGGACAGCTATTGGGCCGAACAGGTCGACATTCAGCGGCAGGTCGCGACGGCCTGGGTGCTTTATGCCGAGGGCAAGTACGATGATGCGCTCAGGTCCATGAGCGCGGCTGCCGATGCCGAAGACAAGACCGAGAAACACCCGGTGACGCCGGGAGTTCCGACGCCGGCGCGCGAACTTTTGGGCGCCATGCTGCTCGACCGCGAAATGGCGCGCGAGGCGCTCGCTGCGTTCGAGGCGACGATCAAGAAGGAGCCGAACCGCTTCAACGCCTTTGCCGGAGCCGCGAGGGCGGCCGAACGATCGGGCGACAATGCGAAAGCCAAGGACTATTACCAAAGACTGACG
>DASSJW010000159.1:0-3949 GCA_035690995.1 Xanthobacteraceae bacterium | reverse complement strand
ACGCCGGAGACCTTGAGATTGGTGGCTAGTACGCTGCCGGGATAGCTCGCGCGCTCGCCGGCGAGGCGGCGCGCCAGGAGCTGCGCCTGCTCGTAGGCCGGCTCCACCAATCCGTAGCAGCAGCCGCGATGCTCGGCGCATTCGCCGATGGCGTGCACGCCAATGGCATTGGTTTCGAGATGATCGTCGACCACGATGCCGCGCGCGACCTTAAGCCCGGCGGTGCGCGCCAGCGCGGTGTTGGCGCGGATGCCGACCGCGACGACGACGGCGTCGGCGGCGATGATCGAGCCGTCGCGCAACTCCACCGTCTCGACCCGGCCGTCGCCGGCGATGCGGGCGGTGTCCGCCTGCAGCCGCACGGCGATGCCCTTGGCCTCGACCGCGCGCTTGAGCATGAGCGCCGCGCGATGATCGAGCTGGCGTTCCATCAGCCGGTCCATGAGGTGGACAAGCGTGACTCGGGCGCCGGCCTTGGCGAGGCCGTAGGCGGCTTCGAGGCCGAGCAGCCCGCCGCCGATCACCACCACGCGCGCCCCTGCGGCTTTCATTGCCGCGATGGCGTTGACGTCGTCGACGTCGCGGAAGGTGAGGACCCCAGGGAGATCCATGCCGGGAATGTCGGGCTTGATCGGCTGCGACCCGGTGGCGAAGACGAGCTTGGAGAATGCAAGCTGCGCGCCGCCTGAAAGGATGACGTTGCGCGTGGCGGCATCGACCTGCGTTGCGCGCTCGCCGTAACGCAGGGTCACGCCGCGGTCGCGCCACCAGCGCGCCGGCTTGAGCTCGATGTCGTCGAAGCCGACCTCGTCGGCGAGCAGCGCCGAGAGCAGCACGCGATTATACGCCAGGCGCGGCTCCTCGCCGATGACGGCAACGGCGTAGCGGCCGAGTGCGCGCTGCGCGAGCTCGTCGACGAAACGCGCTGCGGCCATGCCGTTGCCGATCACAATGAGAGGTTCGCTCACCGCCCGGGATCCTCGTGCTGTTCGGAATGCGCCGCGGTGCGCCCGGCCGCGCCGCGCTCGGTCGAGGGGCGGCGGCTGATCGGGGCGCCATCGCCGTTGATGGCGCCGTCGCGCTCACTACTTCAAGGAACGTGCCACCCGGGCGTCGCGATTTTCTTTAGCCGTTTCAGCCGGTTAGGTCAGCGCCGCGGGCGCCGCCCGCGGCGATTGCCCATTCCCTGCACGTTTCGCCTACGGCTTATGCAGGGTCGCTGCGGTGCGCGTGAAGCTGCGGCGGCCGCCCTTACAGCCGAGCAAGGGCGGTGCGAGCTCCGCCACCGCCATGGCCGGATCGCGGCTGTCGAGCACGACGAGGTCGACGGGGTGTCCCACCGCGACGCCGTAGCCGGCGGCATTCATCAGCCGCGCCGGCAGCGTGGTGATCATGTCGAAGCATTCCCGCAGCCCGCGGCTGCCGCCGATCTGCGCGGTGTTGGCATAGAGGTTCGCCATGCGGATGAGCGAGCAGTCGCCGAACGGCGTGAACGGATGGAGCACGTCGTTGGTCGCGAGCGAGCAGATCACGCCATGCGCCAGCAGCCGATGCGGGGGGCGACGCCGCGCGGCACGTGATGGGCATGCTCCCGTGCCATCAGGAACGGGTCGGTCGCCGGCAGCACCGTCACGGCGAGCCCGGCATCGGCCAGGCGCCGGCCGATCTCGCGCAGGCGGGAATGATCGATGGCGGAGAGTTCGGTGACATGGCCGATCGCGACCCGGCCGCCCCAGCGATGCGCATCAGTCTGGCGGCACACTTCATCGAGATGCATCCATGAGGGATAGGTCGACGCCGTCAAAGTGGCACGCTGGCCCTGCGGGTGCAAACTCGCTTCGGTCCGGCTCCGGCGCGCGAGAACTTCGCCTCGGCTCAGAACTCGACGTCGAGTTCTTCCAATTCATCCGGTTCGGATTTGGCGGCGGCGACCCATTCCTCCATGTACGGCATCGCCATCACCGCCTGGCAATAGGCGGCGCACGTGGGGTCGAGCTTGACGTCGTAGGTGAGGAAGCGGGTGGCCACCGGCGCGTACATGGCATCGGCCATGCAGGGCTCCTTCCCGAACAGGTAAGGTCCCTTGGAGGCGGCGAGGCATTCGCGCCAGATGGCAGCGACGCGATCGATATCCGCCTGCGCACCCGCCCACACTTTGAAGCCGGGATAATGCGCCTTGAGATTCATCGGCAACGCGGAGCGCAGGTTGCTGAAGCCCGAATGCATCTCGCCGGCGATCGCACGGCAGTGCGCGCGCGTGGCACGGTCTGCCGGCATGAGGTTGGCGTCGGGTTTCAATTCGTGAAGATATTCGGCGATGGCGAGCGTGTCCCAGACCTTGACGCCGTCATGGGTGAGGCAAGGAACGAGAAACGAGGGCGATAGGAGGAGGAGTTCGGCCCGAGTTGAGGGATCATCGCTCTTGGCCTGTTGTTCCTCGAATTCGAGCCCGGCCATTTTGCAGAGCAGCCAACCGCGCAGTGACCATGAGCCGTAATTCTTGCTGGCGATGGTAAGCGTAGCCATGAATTTTTCCCCTCCGGCGCCCGCGTCGTCGGGCCAAGTGGGAGTGCTCAGCCGGCTCCGACCTCCCGCATCGCTGGCAGCGCAAGCGCGGTCAGCACTGAAATTATCTCGCACCGCAGCATAAAATGCACTAGCCTTTGTGCTGTGCGGGAAAGACGCCTGCCGGCCGTGTCCGCGGGCGAAGGTGGGGGAATGCTCTACCAAGCCTACCAAGCCCATTCCGACATCATGGTGCCGGTCCGCTCTTGGGCGAGCGCGGCGTTGCGCGCATTCGGTCAGCCGTTGGCGGGCGTCGCCGACAACGCGGTGCTGCGCAACCTGACCGCCGCTTATGATCTCATTGCCCGTACCCGGCTCACCCACGCCCGCCCGCCTTTCGGGATCGACAGCGTCACCGTCGGCAATCGCGAGGTGGCGGTGCGCGAGCGCGCCGCATTGACGACACCGTTCGGGACGCTGCTGCACTTCAAGAAGGACATCGATACGCCGCAGCCGCGCGTTCTCCTGGTCGCGCCCCTGTCCGGCCACTTCGCCACGCTCCTGCGCGGCACGGTGCGCACCATGCTCCCCGAACACGACGTCTACATCACCGACTGGCACAATGTCCGCGACGTGCCCTTGACCGACGGCCGGTTCGGCTTCGACGAATATATCGGGCATCTGATCAGTTTCCTGGAGGCGCTTGGCCCAGGCGCTCATGTCGTGGCGGTGTGCCAGCCTTGCGTGGCCGTCCTCGTCGCCGCGGCAGTGATGGCCCAATCAGCCAATGCAGCGCAGCCGCGCAGCATGACCTTGATGGCGGGGCCGATCGACACCCGCGTCAATCCGACCAAGGTGAACGCGCTTGCCAATTCGAAGCCGATTGAATGGTTCGAACGCAACCTTATCGCTTCGGTGCCGTTGCGGTATCCCGGCGCGTTCCGCCGGGTCTATCCGGGCTTCGTGCAACTCGCGGCATTCATGAGCATGAACGTCGAGCGCCATATGAAGGCGCATCGTGAGCTGTACGATAATCTGGCCAAGGGCGAGCATGAGAAGGCGCAGATCACCAAGGCGTTCTACGACGAATATTTCGCCGTGCTCGACCTGACGGCGGAATTCTATCTGGAGACGGTTCGCCTGGTCTTTCAAGAATGTGCCTTGCCGCTCGGCAAGCTCGAATGGCAGGGCGAACCGGTCGAGCCGCGGGCGATCAAGCGCACGATGCTGCTCACCGTCGAAGGGGAGCGCGACGACATCTGCGCCGTCGGTCAGACCGCGGCCGCGCACGATCTCTGCACCGGACTGCGCCCCTATCTCAAGCGGCACCACATGCAGGCCGGCGTCGGGCACTACGGCGTCTTCAGCGGCAACCGCTGGACCAGCCAGATCTATCCGCTGGTGAAGAACGTCATTCTCGCAAGCGAGTGACAGCGCCGGCGCG
>DASSJW010000158.1:0-13692 GCA_035690995.1 Xanthobacteraceae bacterium | reverse complement strand
GCAATCAGGCCGTGATCTGGGATACGTTGCGCCTCATCGGCTGGCGCGCCCCGCCCCGCCGTGTCGGGCGCTTGTTTGCGATGAGGGCAGCGGGCGAGACGGTGCACGCGGCGGCGCGATGATGTCGGTGTGTGGGCGAGTGAGATTGTGGTCGCCTGCGCTGTTGTTCTTCTTCGTGTTTGGCGCTGCCACCGCGGCGGACGCGCAAGGCGACGTCGCTGCGTTCTCTCGGGGCAAGCAAATCCGCATGATCGTGGGCTCGGCCGTCGGCGGCGGCTACGATCTGTTCGCGCGCGTCGTCGCCCGTCACCTCGTGAACCACATTCCGGGTAATCCCCATATCCTCGTGCAGAATCAGCCCGCGGCCGGCGGGGTGGTGATGACCAACCAGCTTTACAACCAGGGGCCCAAGGATGGCACGGTGATCGGCGTTCCGATCAACGGCATTCCCACGGCGCCGCTCTTGCAGGCAGGCACCCAGTTCGACCAGACCAGGCTCACCTGGATCGGCAGCACGAACCGCGAAGCATACGTTGCCTTCGTCTGGCATTCGGTGCCGGTCCGGAGCATCGCCGAACTGACCAGCAAGGAAGTGGTCGTGGGGGCGACCACGCCGGGCACGACGATGGTCGACTTCCCGCAACTGGTGAACGAGGTCCTCGGCTTCAAGTTCAAGATCGTCCGCGGCTATCAAGGCACGCCTCAGATCAATCTCGCCATCGAGCGTGGAGAGGTGCAAGGCATGGGCGGCCTGGGGTGGGCTTCGGTCAAGGCGCAGACCCCGCATTGGATCAGCGAGCGCAAGATCAGGGTGCTCGCGCAATACGGCTTCAAGCGATACGCGGAACTCGCGGATGTCCCGACCATGCTCGAACTTGCGAGATCGGATGCCGACCGGCAGGCAATGGCGATGCTGTTCGCACGCACGGAGTACGGCCGCCCGTATTTCCTGCCGCCGGACGTGCCGGTGGAGCGGGTGGCGGTGCTGCGGCGAGCCTTCGACGCCACCATGATCGATCCGGCGTTCCTCGCCGAGGCGACAAGACTTCAATTCGATGTCGATCCCCTGACCGGGGAGCAGGTCCAAGCTTTGGTGGGAGAACTTGCGGCAACGCCGCGTGAGGTGGTGGCGCGGGTGCGTGCGGCGCTGGAGGCGCCGGCCGCGCAGTAGGCGTTCAGTCCAATTTGATCTTGCCTGCGTTCTGCTTGAAAACGCCGGACCAGCGTTCGGTCTCGCTGCGGATAAATGCGTCGAACTCCGCCGGAGTGGTGCTGCCGAGCGCGAGGATGCCGACCTTTTCCAGTTTGGCAATAATGGCGGGATCGGCGTACATGCGCGTCACCTCCCGATGGATCTTGTCGATGATCCCTGGAGCGGTGCCGGCCGGCGCCACCAGCGCGACCCAGGTGGAGCTCTCGTCAAGCCCGGCTAAATCTGCGGCCACGCTGAGGCTCGGCAGATCCGGCAAGATCGACAGGGGTCGATTGCTGTATTTCGCCAGCGCGCGGTACTGCCCACCTTGGATCAGCGGCAGGCTCGTGCCGGTGCTGTCGAGCGCGAAATCAACCGTTCCCGCGAGCACGGCTTGACCGATTTCCGCGCTGCCCTTGAACGGAACGAGTTGGACGTCGATGCCCGCGGTCTTGGCAAACTGGAGCGCTCCCAGCCGCGACGTGATCGTGCCCGCGCCCATGTTGAGCTTGCCGGGATTGGCCCGGGCCTTGGCGATCAGCTCCTTGATCGTCTTTGGCCCGTCGCTCCGGACCACCACCAGCGACATGTTCTTGGTCAGTAGGGTGATCGGCGCAAAGTCCTTGAGCGGGTCGTAGGGCAGGTTGGGCGTGACCAGCGGGTTCATCACCATGGTCGTGTCCATAGGCGCAAACAGGGTGTACCCGTCGGGCGAGGAGCGTGCCGCAGCTTGCGCGCCGATCGCGGTGTTGCCGCCGGCGCGGTTCTCGATCACGACCGGTTGGCCCCAGTCCTCGCTCATCCTCTGCCCGACAAACCGCGCGACGATGTCGGCCGGCCCACCCGGCGGGAACGGCACAATGATGCGGATCGTCCGGTTGGGATAGCTCTTGGCGTCGGCATCGAGCGTGTCCTGCGCCGACGCGGGGCCGTGCGCGAGCGCGACCGCGAGGGCAATGGCGGAGAGCCGAGACGCAGGAGCCAAAAGCGGGGTCAATCGATTTTTATCCCAACCGCCTGGATGACCTTGGCACGGGTATCCGCCTGCGAGCGGATGAACGCGGCGAACTCCTCGGGGGAGTCGCTGCCGGCGGGCTCGATGCCGGCGGCGAGCAGTTTTTCCCGCACCTCCGACATTGCCAGCACTTTCTTGATCGAGCCGTGCAGTTTGGTGATCACCTCGCGGGGCGTGCCCGCGGGCGCGACGATGCTCTGCCAGATGCCGAGATCGTAGCCGGGGAAGGTCTCCGCGATGGTGGGAATATCGGGCGCGAGCGAAAGGCGTTGCGCGCTCACCAGCCCCAGAATCTTGAGCTTTTTGTCGCGCCAAAGCGGCAGCGACACGTTGATGCTCTCCATGCCCAGTGGAATGTCTCCGGCCAGGATACCGGTGATTTGCGTCGTCCCGCCGCGATAGGGGACCATGGTGAAATTGGTGCCGGCCATCATGTTCAGGAGGCCGACATTGACTTGCGATGTCGGGGTGCTGATCCCGATCTGGAAGGTGCCTGGCTTGGCCTTTTCCTGTTCGACCAGCTCCTTGATCGAGTTGACTGGAATACTGATGTTTCCGACCACCGCCGAGGGCACGAGCGCGACCAGTGACACCGGCACGAAATCCTTGAACGGGTCATAGGCGAGCTTGCTGTACAGGAACGGATTCATCACCAGCGTGCCGTCGATGGCCATCAGCAGCGTGTACCCGTCGGGCGGGGCCTTGGTGACGGCCTGCGCGCCGATGATCGTGTTTGCTCCCGGCCGATTGTCGACGACGATTTGCTGTCCCAGGTCTTCGCCCATCTTCTGTCCGATGAGCCGGCCGAGAAAGTCTGCGGGGCCGCCCGGTGCGAATGGAACGACCAGCGTGATCTGCCGCGTTGGATAGCTCTGCGCAGTGGCCGCCGAAACAAAGAGTGCGAGCAAGGCCGCTGTACCGGCGAGACGTGCAAAACCCATGTTCATGTCGTGTCGACCCCTTGTTGACTGTTTGTCACGCCTCCATGTGCCGCATGAGGCGGCCCAGTTGTGGCATCGGCGCCAGCGGGCCGAGCGCGGACTTCAGCCGTTTGACGCAACCCCAGAGCACCGCCTGGTTACTGTTGACCACCGGCTTGCCCAAAGCATGCTCGATATCGGCGACCGCCTCGATCTGCGTCGTATTGGTGCAACTGAGAAAAATGCCGTCGGCTTCCGGGCGATCGTGCTTGCGGGCAAGTTCCGTCCATTCCTGCGGCGTGACCGTGGCAAATTCCAGTGGCGCGCGCGCGAGCGCGACGTCATGGACGACGACAAAGCCGCTGGCGTGCAGATAGTCGATCACCGCCTGGTTGCTCTTATAGGGGCTGAGCACGACCAGCCTTTGCAATCCCAGCGCCTGCAATGCTTCCAGCACGAGCCGGCTCGTCGCCACGGCATCGATGCCGCTGGCGTCACGCACAATATCCAATATGCGGCCTTCACCCTGCGGCCCCTGCGTCATCGATGTATCCGTGCAGTGAAAGACAATAAGGTCGGGCGCGACGTCGGAGAGCAGCTTTGCCGAGGTGGCGATCTCGTCGGCCATCACCGCGAGCGGCCGTTTCCATTCCCCGGCGACGCGGGCGCGCGCGACATGCACCCCGAGGCCGGGTGGCGCAAAACGATGGAATTGAGGCTCGGTCATACTGTTGACGGACGGAATAATCATTCCGATCCGCGCCTTGGGCGGGAGCGAGGCGCCTTCAGTCTGTCGCGGCTCGATCGTTGTGACGACGTTCATCGCTTCTCTCCGAAGTAGCCAGTTATTGGATCTTCAATCCGGCATCGCGGGCGAGCGGCGCCCAGAACGCGTATTCCTCGCGGAGGAAGGATTGGACGCCGGCGACGTCGAGGTCCTTCGACAGCAAGGCAAGCCTTTGGAAGTGGTCCTGGATCTTCGGCGACTTCACGATGCGCCGCGTTGCCTCGCTGAGCTTGTTGACGACTTCAGGTGGAAGCCCCTTCGGCCCACACAGCCAGAACCAAGTACTCCCGCGCACGTCGGGATAGCCTTGCTCGGCGAATGTGGGGATACCCTTGAATACCGGATTGCGCTCGGTGGAGGTGACCGCGAGCGCCACGAGTTGGCCAGCTTTTACCTGCTCGCCGACGGTCATCATGGCGGTAAGTGTCAGCGAGATGTGGTTGCCGAGAACGTCGGTCACTCCCGAGTTCGGCGCCGGGACGTGTTGGATATCGATGCCGGCCTTGCGCTTGAACTGTTCGATCAAAAGATGTCCGAGCGAGCCGGGTCCGGGCGAGGAGGACGTGATCGGTGTCTGTTTGCGACTCCTTGCCAGGGTGACAAGCTCGGCGATGGACTTCACGCCCAGCGCCGGATTGGCGGCCCAGGCATAGCTGTCCGCGCCAATCATCGCGATATGGGTGAAATCGGTGAGCGGATCATAGCCGATATTTGGATTGATCGCGGGACCCGTGAGGTGCGGTCCCGAGCCGCCGATCAGCAAGGTATAGCCGTCGGGTTCCGACCGTGCGACCTGCGCCGAACCGATGGCGCCGCTATTGCCCGCGCGGTTCTCCACGAAAAATTGCTGCCTGAAGGCGGCCGAAAGTTCGGCCGCCAACAGACGCCCAAACCGGTCGGCGCTGCCGCCGGGCGCAAAGGCCACAACGATCTTCACCGGCCGACCGGGCCATTCGTCCGCGTCGGCGTCCATCGCGGGCCACAGCCAGAGCGCCGCCGCCAATGCCATTGCGAGGCTGCCCATCCGGGCCATCCGATGTCCTCCCGCTCTCGGCCGGCCGCGCGTCTGGGCGCGCTGGTTGCGGTGTCGGAGCGAGCCCAAGGATAGTCGAGCCGCCGGAGGAGCGAAAGCTGGCCCAGCGGAGCGGTTTTTTGGCGTAAGCTTTCTGCTCCCGCGCGGTTGAGACGACGAGGTGGATATGAACGGCAATGAAATCGATATGCGGATGTTTGCCCAGCGGGCAGGAGCGAGCGTGAGCTATGCGGCCGGGAGCATCGTGTTCAACAAGAACGACCCGGGCTCCTGCATGTACATCGTGCAGTCCGGCGTGATCGAGATGCTGATTGGCGATACGGTGATTGAAACCTGCGGGCCCAACGAAGCGATCGGTTTCATGTCGATGATCGACGGCGCCGCACGAAGCTCGACCGCACGCGTCAAGGAGGCATGCGAACTGTCACTCATCGATCAGCGCAAATTCCGCTTCATGGTCGACGAGGTACCGAACTTCGCGCTTTACATCATGGGCGCCATGGCGCGACGCATCCGCGGCATGAGTCAGGCAATGTGACGGTCGAAACCTGGTACATCGCTGGAGGCCTTTGCCAGGAAGGCATCCCGTACCGCCCATTGGTGCCAGCCGCCGCAGGCCGGGCAAAGGACACGCACGCTCTGCTGCCGGATGCGCAGCAGGGTTCCGATCTCGCTCTCGACGCCGCTGTCGACTTCTCGTCCGGTCGACGGGCAAACGAAGATGAGGTGTTCCATAACCGCCTCCCTCGGAGGAGATATAGCCATATGATCATGTCGCTGGAGTGACCTCGACGCAATCCGCGGCTATGTTCCGCATGCACCAAAGCGGTCGGACGGGGCAGCGATCACAGAAAGTTGTGCGGATATGTGGCCGAACCGCCGCCTGATCGAGCTTTTTAAAATCGAGGTACCGATCGTGCAGGCGCCGATGGCCGGCGCCATGGATTGGGAGTTGGCCGCAGCGGCGGCGCAGGCCGGCGCGCTCGGGTCGCTCCCTTGCGCGATGCTCAACGCGGATCAGCTCCGCGAGCAGATGGGCCAAATCCGCGCGCGCACGACGAAGCCAATCAACCTCGGCTTTTTCTGCCACACGCCGCCGGCGCTCAACAATCAGCGGGAAGCGCGGTGGCGCGAGAGACTTGCGCCTTATTATCGCGAACTCGGGATCGATCCGGCAGCGCCGGTGCCTTCGAGTAACCGTAGCGCCTTCGACGCAACGTTCTGCGCGGTTGTCGAGGACGTCCAGCCGGAAGTCGTGAGCTTCCATTTCGGGCTGCCGGAGTCCGCGCTGCTGCGGAGGATCAAGGCTGCCGGTTGCGCGATCATCAGTTCGGCCACCACTGTCGACGAGGCCCGCTGGCTGGAACAACGTGGCGTGGATGCCGTCATCGCCCAGGGCTACGAAGCCGGTGGACATCGAGGCATATTCCTGACCGACGACGTCGCCACGCAAGCCGGTACTTTTGCGCTTGTTCCGCAAATCGTCGATGCGGTGAAGGTGCCGGTGATCGCCGCTGGCGCCATCGCCGACGGGCGCGGTATCGCGGCGGCCTTGGCGTTGGGCGCCGCCGGGGTGCAGATCGGCTCCGCCTATCTCTGGTGCCCCGAGGCGAAGATTTCGGCGCCGCACCGCGCCGCGCTCAAGACGGCGGGCGATCATGGCACCGCTTTGACCAACCTGATGACCGGCCGTCCAGCGCGCGGCGTCATCAACCGGGTGATGCGTGAGATCGGTCCGATCTCGGACGTGGCGCCGGACTTTCCACTCGCCGCAGGGGCCCTTGCGCCGCTGCGCGCCAAGGCGGAGGCGCGCGGATCCGGCGATTTTTCGCCAATGTGGGCGGGCCAGGCAGCGTCGCTGGGACGCGCGCTTTCCGCCGGTGAATTGACCAAGAGGCTTGCCGTCGAGGCGCTGGAGCGGATGCGCGCGCTGGCGGCGCCGGGAGCGGAGGCTACGCGCGCGTGACGCGCAGCCGTGTCCCCCAGGGATCGGCGACCTCGATGCCCGCTGTCGTCACGACCGGCTGCAGACCGGCCTGCGCCAGGCGGCTCCTTGCCCCCTCGAAGGCGGCGTCATCGGCGGCTTCGAGCGAAAGCCATGACAGGCCGGCCCGGTTCAGGTCGCGCGGGCCCGCGCCTGCGCTGTGCCAGACATTGCCGGCGATGTGGTGATGGTAGCGCCCCGACGACATGAAGCTCGCGCCATGGCGGCGGCGGGTGACTTCAAGTCCCAGCGCGTCGCGATAGAACGTCTCGGCGCGCGCAATGTCTCCGACCCGCAGATGAACGTGGCCGATACGCAGGCCTGCGGGAGCGTCAGAATAGGTCGTGTCCGGCGGCACCTCGCGCACGATATCGTCGATATCCAGGGGATCGGTGATCATCTTCAATTCGTTGCCGGTCCACTGCCAGCTCTCGCGCGGCCGATCGAAATAGACCTCCATGCCGTTGGCTTCGGGATCATCGAGATAGAACGCCTCGCTCACTCCGTGGTCGGAAGCGCCGGTGAGCGGGACCTTGTGGCGCGCCACATGCAGGATCCATCGCGCCAGGTCGGCGCGCGTCGGCATCAGAAAGGCGGTGTGGTAGAGGCCGGCGGTGCGGGTGTCATCCGGCTTGTCGTTCGGGTGGTGCTCGAGATGCAGGATTGGCACGCCGCCGGCACCGAGCGTAGCAACATCCTTGCCGCGGTCGAGCACGGATAGGCCCAGCACGTTGCGATAAAATTCGCAAAGCCGGTCCAGATCCCTGACCCTCAGACCCACTGCACCGACGTGCAGCGGCGTGCGGCTTGCGAAGGTGGGGAGGGCGGAGGGGTTTGGGGCGTCCATAACGCATTATATCGGCGCTTTGAGCCCGGCGTGCAATACGGGGCTCGCCCCAGGTTGCCGTTGCAAAAGCGGCTCTGCTATAGGCTCGCAGCATGCTGGCCGTCTTGGCCGGCCGGAGGAGCCTCGCCATGGCCGTCGATGCCGCCACCGTCCGCCGCATCGCGCATCTCGCGCGCATCGCGGTTGCCGAGGACGAAATCGAACCCTTGCAACAGGAACTCAATTCCATCCTGGCCTTCGTGGAGCAGTTGTCGGAGATGGATGTCGAGGGTGTCGAACCGATGACGTCGGTGATGCCGATGGACATGAAAAAGCGACCGGACGCCGTCACCGATGGGGGCATCCCCGACGACATCGTCAAGAATGCGCCGATGACGGAAGACCATTTCTTTATGGTGCCGAAGGTGGTGGAATGAGCCGCTGAACGGTTCATTCCATCACCTCCGGTGTGCACCGTTCTCCCGTATGCCCACGGCGGTGTTAGGTGCCAAGTCGGCTATTGCCGCTTGAACGGGCCGCGACCTCGGGATCGGGACCGTAATGAGCAAGACGTGCACGGCCGGCGCGACGCCGGCGGTCGCGGCAAAGTGAGAAACACCAATGTGCCTCGCCTGTGAGGAACAGGAATACTTCTTCCGCCTGTGGTGCGTGGATTTCCTCGCCCGCGGCGAGATGCCGCCCGGCGTGACGACGGATGATTTGCAGGCGATGGGCCTGCCGCTGCCTAAACCCGGCGCCGGCGCGCCGGCCCAGGGGAGCAAGGTGCCCAAAGCGCAGCGTGTCGATCCCGCCGCGACCGCATTTTCCTGCGACAGTCCGGACGAATGAGCGAGCTCACATCTCTGACGCTCGCGGAGGCGCGCGACCGTCTTCGCAGACGAGAATTCTCCGCCGTCGAACTCGCCGATGCGCACCTTGCCGCCATGGAGACGGCGCGCGCGCTCAACGCCTATGTCTTGGAGACGCCTGATCGCGCTCGAGCCATGGCGGAGGTCGCGGATGCGCACCTGGCCGCCGGCAACGCCCGCCCACTCGAAGGACTTGGCCTCGGGGTCAAGGACATGTTCGCGACCAAGGACGTGCGCACCACCGCCGGATCGCGCATCCTCGATAATTTCGTGCCGACCTACGAATCGACCGTCACTGCCAACCTCTGGCGCGATGGCGCGGTGATGCTCGGCAAGCTCAACAACGACGAGTTCGCCATGGGCTCGTCGAATGAGACTTCGTTTTTCGGCCCGGTAATCTCGCCCTGGCGGCGGAAGGGGTCCAATACGCCGCTGGTGCCGGGCGGCTCCTCGGGCGGTTCGGCTTCGGCGGTGGCGGCCGGACTCTGCCTCGGCGCGACCGGCACGGACACCGGAGGCTCGATCCGCCAACCGGCGGCGTTCACCGGTATCGTCGGCGTGAAACCGACCTATGGGCGCTGCTCGCGCTGGGGCATCGTGGCGTTTGCGTCTTCGCTCGACCAAGCGGGACCGTTCGCGCGCACCGTGCGCGACGCCGCTATCCTGCTCACGTCGATGGCGGGGCACGACCCCAAGGACACCACGTCGGTCGATCGCCCGATCCCGGATTACGAAGCGTCGATCGGCAAATCGATCAGGGGAATGAAGATCGGGATTCCCAAGGAATATCGCATCGACGGACTGGCCGCCGAGATCGAGCGGCTCTGGGACCAAGGGCGGCAATGGCTCGAGGCCGCCGGGGCGGAAGTGGTCGAGGTGTCACTCCCCCACACCAAATATGCGCTGCCGGCCTATTATATCGTCGCGCCTGCCGAAGCGTCCTCCAATCTCGCCCGCTACGACGGCGTGCGCTATGGCCTGCGCGTACCCGCGCGCGAGATCGCGGACATGTATCAAAACACTCGCGCCGAAGGTTTCGGCAAGGAGGTGCGCCGGCGCATCATGATCGGCACTTACGTGCTCTCCGCCGGCTATTACGACGCGTATTACCTGCGCGCGCAAAAGGCGCGCACCTTGATCAAGCGCGATTTCGAAAATGTCTTTGCCACGGGGGTGGATGCACTGCTCACCCCGGCAACGCCGTCGGCCGCATTCGGCATCGGCGAGAAGGGCGGGGCCGATCCGATCGAGATGTATCTCAACGACGTGTTCACGGTCACGGTCAACATGGCGGGCCTGCCCGGAATCTCGGTATCCGGCGGGTTGTCGGCCGAAGGCCTGCCGCTCGGACTGCAGCTCATCGGCAGACCTTTTGACGAGGAATCACTGTTTTCGCTCGGTTATGTTATCGAGCAGGCCGCGGGGCGGCTTTCGCCCGAGCGGTGGTGGTAGGCTGTCATCCGTTCAAGCGTCGATCCCGGGTGTCGCGGGGAAGCGATAGCGGTACGTCATGACGTTTGCTGAGTTCAAACGCACCTTGACACAATCGAAACCGCCGACCGGCCTGCTGCCGCCGCTCGCGGCGCTGTGGTGGGCGGGCAAGGGCCAATGGGACAACGCGCACCAGATCGTGATGGATGAAGACGATCAGGAAAGTGCCTGGGTCCACGCCTATTTGCACCGCGTCGAAGGCGACCTTGGCAATGCGGGGTACTGGTATCGGCAAGCGCAACGTCCGGTGCCGAACGGGCCGCTTCCCGCCGAATGGGTCGCGATCACGAGAACCTTGTTGGAGAGACGGCCATGAACGAGGAAGCGACACGCAGTGTCGTCAGCGATCTGTATGGCGCCTACATGCGCGGTGACGGTGAGCAGATGGCGGCGCTCATCGACGATGATGTCGATTGGGTCATCTACGGACCGGTCCAGGTCTTTCCCTTCGCCGGGCACCGGCGCGGCAAGGGCGCCGTTTTGGAGGCGCTTGGCCGCATCGCCGAGGACTATTCGCTTGAAAAGTATGTGCCTCAAGTCACCGTCGTCGATGGCGACCGGGCGGCGGTCATGTCGGACGTTGCATTCAAGCAGCGCTCGAGTGGTCGTACGCTGACCTTCCACATCGCTGACTTTCTACGCTTCCGCGACGGACGGCTGTTCGAATTCCGCGAGTTCATGAACACCTTTGATGTCGTGCAGCAGGTGCTCGACCGCCAGCTCGCCGTCTGACGCCGGATCGCCGGATGCCGCCGGTCATTTCGGCATCAGGTCGTGCACGATCCTGCCGCCCACCATCGTGACGAGCGGCCTGATGTCCTTGATCTCGCTGTCCGGGATCGTGAGGTAATCGCGGTCGAGCACCAGCAGATCAGCGTATTTGCCCGGCGCGAGCGAGCCGAGGTTGCCCTCCTGGAACATGAATACGGCATTGGAGCGGGTGTGCGCGATCAGAGCTTCCTCGCGGGTGATGGTCTGCCGGTTTACCAGCCGGCCCCCGATCATGCGTCCGGTCACCGCGAAACTGAGCGTGTAGAACGGATTCGACGTCGTGACCGCCGTGGCGTCGGAGCCAAGGCCCCAGTGGATGCCGCTATCCTGGATGCGGCGGAACGGCGGCATGTCCCAGGCCTTGTCGCCGTGCACCTTGTGCATCAGCGCGCCCTGGATCAGCGGCCGGCTGTGAATTTGGGCGGTCATGCCGAGCTTCTTCATGCGTTGGAGTTGCGCTTCGTTGACCTGGTCGAGATGCGAGAACGACCAATGCAGGCCCTTGATCGGGCGCTCCCTGTTGACCGACTCGTACTCGTTGAGGAAGGCTTCGATGGCCGTGCTCATCTCGACATGCGAATTGACATAGAGGCCGCGCTCGGCGAGCGCCAGCAGCAAGCGGCGCATCTGGGCGAGATCCTCGGGCCGGGTATTGGTCGCAACGCGCAGCAGCTGGGTGGTGACCGGCGCAAAGACCGACTCGCCCCATCCGACGTTGTCGAAGTAATCACTGCCCTGGAACGGTTTGAGTTCGCGGATTTCAGCGATCACCGCGTCGACCTGCGCGGGCGTCGCGGGCTGCCGGATCGTCGTCCAGAACAAGCGGATGTTGAGCTCGCCTCGATCGGCGAGGTGTCTGTACGGCTCGTAGTGCTTGGCGCCCATGCCGCGTCCGCCGGCATCGAGCCACGCGGTGAGGCCGATGGAATTGAGATAGCTCACGAGCTTGCGGGTATTCGCGAGCCACGCCTCCTGCGTCTGCAACGGCACCCTGGCCGCGACGAAAGCAACGCCGCCGGCGCCGCGCACGAGGCCGGTTGGCTTGCCGCCGCCGTCTTTTTCGATCCGGCCGCCTTGCGGGTCCGGGGTGCTTGCGTCGATCTTGGCCGCAACCAGCGCCACGGAATTGAGGTAGCTGTGGTTATATACCGCCTGCAGCACCACCGGATTGTTAGGAGCGATGCGGTCGAGCTCTTCGAGTGGGAAGCCCCGTGGCTCGTCGGTGAACTGCTCTTCGGACCAGCCGCCGAGGACCACGATCCATTCGCCGGCGGGAGTGTTTCGCACCCGCTCGGTGAGCATATTGAGCGCCTGTTGGCGGGAGGTTACGCCGTCAAACCGGAGTTCGTCGTGCTCGGCCGCGCGGACCCAGTGGGCGTGGTTGTCGATCAGGCCCGGGATGACGGTGCGGCCGGCGAGGTCGATCACCCGCGTCTGCGGGCCCTTCAGCGCCTGGATCTCGGCCGTGGTGCCGACCTTGAGGATGCGGTCGCCGCTGATGGCGAGGGCCTGCGCGATGGTGAAGCGGTCGTCCACGGTGACGATCTTGCCGTTGACGAGCAGCATGTCGGGCGTCTGTGCGCGCACCGGCATGGCCGACGCCACAAAGGTAACGAAGGCAACCACGATGGCGTCCTTGAACGAAGGTCGCATGTTGAATCCTCCCGGTGATGTTCGCGTGGTCGGCGGCGACCTGGGGCGCTCTGCGGACACCCAATGGCTCGGACGTCAGCCCGGCTCCATGCCCCGTTTCTTGAACGCGGCGGCAGCGGCGGGCGCGGTGATGAATTTGACCAGCGCCTTGGCGCCGTCCGCGTCCTTTGCCCCGACGATGATGCCGCTCGAGAACATGGTGAACTGCTGAACGTCGGCCGGTAACGGGCCGACGTAGTCGACCCCGGCGAAGTGCGAGAGCTCGCTGATCTGCTGGAAGCCGATCTCAGCTTCGCCGCTCGCAATGATGCTGCCGACAAATACGCCGGTCGGGGTTTGCTTGAGCCTGCCCTTGATCTCGTCGGCGACGCCGAGGCGCTGGAACAGGCCAGTGACGTAGACCCCGCTGGGACCGGTCGAGTAGCCGATCGACCTGGCGGCCAAGATCGTTTTCTTGAGCGCTTCGGTCGTGCTGATGTCGGGTTTTGGCGCACCGGATTTCACGCCTACCCCGACGCCCGATTTTGCCAGATCGACGCGGCTGCCGGGCACGACCTTGCCGCCCTTGATGTGCTCGTCGATCGAGGAGGCCGCCATGATCAGAAGGTCGTAGTTTTCGCCCGCGGCCAACCGCTTGTTGGCGTCGAGCGTCCCGGTGAAGGTCGTGGTGACCTTATTCCCGGTGGCCTTTTCGAATTCCGGCACCAGTTCGCGATACGCTTCTTCGGTGGCTTGCGTCGAAAGCACCCTGATCTCCGCCGCATGGCCCGTCATGCCGGTGACGGTCAAGGTCACTGCGGCTGCGATCGCCGCCGCGAGCTTTGGTCTATGGTCCACGGTGCTTCTCCCTTGATTGCGTCATCGGTCACACGCTTGTTCGCTCTGCCTTCATCGGATCCGACACGCGCGGTGCCTTTCCCCGCCGGTTCCGGACGCTGCCTGCGAGTTTCGGCCCGAATATTTCCTCCCATCCGCTCATTCGCGAATGCTGATCCCCGCTTCTTTGATGACGGGTGCCCACTTGTCCATCTCGGCCTTGAGAAATGTCGCGAGCTCTGCCGGCGTCGAGCCAACCACCACGACTCCGAGTTGCTCGAGCCGCTCCCTGGTCACTGGATCGCTCAACGCCGCCACGGTATCCACGTGCAGCT
>DASSJW010000157.1:0-6740 GCA_035690995.1 Xanthobacteraceae bacterium | reverse complement strand
CAGACCGGGCCCGCGCAGTGCTTCCAGGAATGGAGATGGTCAGCCTCGGTGGTGCGACCGAAGCTTCGATCTGGTCGATCGCCTACCCGATCAGCACCGTGAGCAAGGACTGGACGAGCATTCCGTACGGGCGACCGCTGCGCAATCAACGAATGCACGTGTTGAGCGAAGAGATGGCGCCTTGCCCGACATGGGTACCGGGAGAAATCTATATCGCGGGAATTGGGCTCGCGCGCGGGTACTGGCGAGACGAGGAGAAGACCCGGGCACAATTCGTCTCACACCCGCAAAGCGGCGAACGACTGTACCGAACCGGAGATTGGGGGCGCTATCTGCCGGATGGCAATATCGAGTTTCTGGGACGGGAAGACGCCCAGGTCAAGGTGCAGGGCTATCGCATCGAATTGGGGGAGATCGAGGCAACGCTGGAACGACATCCCAACGTCAAGTCGGCGGTGGTGATAGCGGTGGGCGAACGGGCGTCGCCGAAGCACCTTGTCGCCTACGTCGTCACCCGCGCGGTCGCGGTCGACGATCTGGCCAAATACCTGCGCCAACACCTGCCGGAATACATGGTACCCGCGGTTTGGCACGAGCTCGATGCGCTGCCTCTCACCGCGAATGGAAAGGTGAATCGCAAGGCATTGCCTTCGCTCGCGCGGCCACAGAGCGATCAAGCGCAACCGGCAGAGCAGCGGCCTGATGCGCTCGCGCGCATAACGGCTTTGATTGCGCAGGAATTGGCACTCCCGTCAGTCGATCCGACCAAGAACCTGCTCACCCTCGGCGCCACCTCGATGGATCTGGTGCGCATCGTCGGGCGGCTGCAGAAGGAGCTCAACTTCCGGCCATCCTTCCAAGAGTTCTTGCGAGACCCGTCCGCCGCGGCGCTCGCCGAGCGCTACCAACGGAATGCCGCCGTAGCGAGCAAAGTCGGCGCGCCTGCAGCGGCGGCGGCGCGCCGAAATTTCGACCTGATCCTGGACCCTGCGGCTAAGGACGCATTCCGCCGCGAGAACCACGGCATCCGGGCGTTCCCCCGGGACTGGGGACGACTGCGGCTGGATGATGCCGCACGTCCCAGCGCATCGGAGGACCGGATCAGCAGACGGCGAGCTGTGCGACACTTTCGCGCCGAGCCTGTCCCGCTCGCTTCGCTCGGCGCGCTGCTGGCCGAGCTCAGCCGGGTGACAAAGGGAGATAACGGCAAATATGCCTACGGCTCCGCGGGCGGTTTGTATCCGGTGCAAACCTATCTGCACACCAAGCCCGACGGAGTCGCCGGTCTTCCCGCAGGGACGTTCTACTATCATCCGGTCGAACATTGTCTCGTCCCGATCACCCTAGGTGCCGAGCTGGACGCCGAGATTCATGAGCCGTTCACTAACAGGCCCGCCTCCGAGCAAGCGCGCTTCTCCCTGTTTTTCGTCCACCAGCCCCGAGCCATCGAGCCCATCTATGGCGACCTCGCCTGGCGCTTCAGCTTACTTGAGGCGGGCGCGATGGCTCACGTCATCGAGACATCGGCGTGGCGCCACGGCCTCGGCGTTTGCCCGATAGGCTGGCTCGACTTTGAGCGCGTGCGCGGACTTCTGCAGTTGGAGGATGGGCAAGAACTGCTGCACGCACATGTCGGAGGACTTCTCGAAACGCCGCATGCGTCCGGGGATTGGGAAGAGGGCGTCATATGACGGCGTTGGAATTGTTGACCGATCTGCGTGATCGCGGCGTCAAACTGTGGGTCGACGGTGCCGATCTGCGGTTTAGCGCCCGCAAGGGCACGCTCGGCAAGGCGGCCGCAGAGCTGCTGGCACGGCACAAGACGGAATTGGTCGAACTATTGAAGGCGCCGGAGACGGATCAGACGCCGCCGCGCCAGGACCCTGCCAGGACCAAGCGGTTTTCCCTCGACGACCAAGCGATCGACTTATCGTCGGTGCCGGATTGGCACCGAGACGAGCAGGATCCCTACGTCCGATACGTCGCACCGTACAAAGGCTTTCTGTATCAGCGGCTCGCTCTCGACAAGAAATTCGTCCGCGGCGAGGGATGTTACCTGTTCGATGCCGAGGGAACGCGGTACGCGGATTTCATTGCGCAATTCGGGGCCGTCCCATTCGGTCACGATCCGGCACCGATCTGGGAAGCGCTGGAGACGGTCCGCCGGGAGTCGCGCCCGAATCTGGTGATCACTTCGATTTCCGCCGCGGCCGGTGAACTCGCGGAGCGATTGCTCGCAGTCGCTCCCACGGGGCTCAGTCATGCCGTCTTCACCAACAGCGGCGCGGAGGCGGTAGAAGCGGCGATCAAGCTCGCCCGCGCTCGCACGGGCAGGCTCGGGATCCTGTCGACCCGCGACGGCTTTCACGGTCTCACGCTGGCGGGAATGTCTGCGACCGGCAGAGAGTTCTTCCAGCGCGGCTTCGGCGCGCCGGTGCCGGGCTTCAACTATGTTCCGTTCGGAGATCTCGAGGCGCTGAAGACGACGCTTGAGCTGCGGCCCGACTTCTTTGCGGCTTTCGTGGTCGAGGTCATCCAGGGCGAATCGGGAATCCATGTCGCGCCGCCGGGCTATCTGGGAGCGGCGGCCGAGTTGTGTCACCGCTTCGGCGCCTTGCTTGTTGTCGACGAGGTGCAGACCGGTCTCGGTCGAACAGGCGCGCTGTTCGCCTGCGAAGCCGAAGGCGTGACCCCCGACATTCTCACCCTCGCCAAGGCGCTCGGCGGCGGCCTCATGCCGATCGGCGCCTGCCTCTACAAACAGTCGGTCTATACCGAGCATTTCGACTTGCGACACGGCTCCACATTCGCGGGGAACGCGCTTGCCTGCCACGCCGCATTGGCGACGATCGCGGAATTGACCAAGGACGATCAACGCCTCGTGCGGCAGGTGGCCACGGTTGGGCAGCGCCTGAATCAGCAATTGCGACAGCTGCAAAGCGAATACCCATTGCTGGTCGCAGATATCCGCGGGCGCGGGCTGATGATCGGCGTCGACCTGGACCTCGAACACATCGCCAATACTCAGGCTGGAATGCTCGCGGTCATGCAGGAGCACGGGCTGCTGCTGTACATGGCCGTGAGCTACCTGTTGAATGTCGAGCACATTCGGATTGCGCCGTCCTTTACCAACGGCACCGTGCTGCGCATCGAGCCTCCGCTGATCGCCGACACAATTCTTTGCGACCGGCTCATCGAAGCCATGCGACGTCTGTTGGACATCCTGCAACGCGGCGCAGCGGGTGAGCTCCTTGCTCACCTGATGGAAGGCGCGCCCTCCCCGGCGCAATTTCCGCTCAGCGAGCCGCCGCGACCTCAGCGCGCCATCTCACGGCGCGCGTTGACGAAGGACCGCGGCCGATTCGCATTCGTCGTTCATCTGCTTGCCACCGGCGACCTGCGCCGCTTCGATGCGACGCTGCAGCCGTTTAGCGACGAGCAGTTGACCGGGCTGCGGTCGCGGATCGCCGAGTTTGTCAAACCGTTCCCGCTCGATGAGCTCGCGATCGAGGCCACGGACAGCAGCGTCGCCGATGGCGAGCTGATCGTGCTGCCGCATCTGCCGTCGGAACTTCTCGCCCTCTCGGGCAACGCCGCGGTAGCGCTCGTGCAAAGCGCGGTCGATTTGGCCAGCGAACGCGGCGCCAGCGTGGTGGGACTGGGAGGTTTCAGCTCCATCGTCGCCGACGGCGGCCTCGCGCTGCGGCAACGACCGGGGCTCACGATCACCAGCGGCAACAGCCTCACGACCTGGACCGCGATTCGCAGCGTCGAAGCGGCCTGCGCCAAGCACGGCTTCGCATTGGCGGACTGCACGGTCGCAGTCGTCGGGGCCTCGGGCGCAATCGGCCACGCCCTGAGCCTGCTGTGCGCCGAGCGCGCCGCAGAGTTGATCCTCATCGGCAATCCGCTCGCTACCGAAGCGAGCCTCGGAAAGCTGCGGGAGGTGGCCGACGACTGCCGGCGGCATGTGGCTGCTCGTGCCGCCGCCGGATGGGAGTTTACCACCGGCACATGGGCGGCTCGGATCGCCCAGGGACCGACATCGGCGCCGCGATCCAAGGACGCGGGGATGACCATCACCACCGATATCGATCAGCATCTTCCCAGGGCCCATGTCGTACTGTCGGCGACCAGCGCGGTGCAGCCGTTCATTGCATCCCGCCACCTGCGCGATGGCGCGCTGGTCTGCGACGTCTCGCGGCCCTTCAACCTCGCACCCGACCTGGCTGAGCAGCGCGGCGACCTGCGCCTGCTGAGCGGAGGCTTGCTTCTGCCACCGCCGTCGTCGGTTCTGGGGCACGTCGAAGCGCCGGAACGCGAGAAGGCGCTGGTGTCCTGCGCAGCCGAAACGATCGTCCTCGCGCTATCCGGATATCAGAGCGACCGTCTCTGTGGCCGGCTGGACATCGCGACCATTGAGGATATCGGCAATCTCGCCGAAGGCCTGGGTTTTTCGGTCATCATCTAAGAAGCGACTGTGACCAGCAGGCCTGCGCCACCCTGTCCGCGGGTGGCTGGCCGTGCATGCAGTAAAAACGACGAAGCCCGATGCCGCAATGATAGTGATGGCGTCGGACGGTTCCGAGCAGATCGCGATTCAAAAAGCAGCAAATTCGCTCAATACGAGTTGCGCCCGCGCAACGCGCAGGCGCACCACAAATCGTTTCATTCTCCCACGCTGCGGCTCGAAGGCCAAATAGCGCAAGGGGGTCGGGGCTAATCGTCTTCAATCGTCGTCGTCGTGGCCAAACGCCCACGGCGGTGCAGGATATTCGCGCACCACTATTACGATTGGCTGGGCACTGGCCTTGACGGTGCCGTCCTCGACAAGATCTTTGACGATCCGTTCGACGTGATTGAACAGTTTGCCCTTCCCTTTCCGAAGGCGCTTGACCGCCACTGGCGACTGCAGCTCGTCGAGATCGACGACGACGATCTGCGATTTGCTGGCCTTATCCTGCTCCCGAGACTCCCGTTGTTCAGGAGTGCCCGTTGCCGTGGTTGCCATCTCAATCTCCCTCATTCGTCATCGTCGTCGTCATCAAATTCGATCTTCGGCATTCCGAACGGCGCCGCCTTGCGCATCTCCTTCATAGCCTTCCGGCGCGCCTTCATGAAATTACCGGGATCGTCTACCATCCAGCTGTGTCCGCCCTTGGCGACGGAATCGAGGTGTCGCTGATAGGCATCTTGGGCCGCGATCACTTGCGCCTTGAGCATATGCCGTACGCTCCGCTCGAGCCGCTTGAAGTGTGGCGTACCCGGGCTGTCGTCGTCGGTGTCTTCGTCTTCATCGTTTTCGTAGACGACCTTTGCGTCGCGATGCTCGCCACTGCTTTGAACAACGGTGACACGTCTCACGAGCTTGTCCATGCTGTCCTTCCTAGCGAGGGAGTGAAGTTGGGGTGAACCGTTCGGCACATGCGTCCGCCCGGCTGAGGTCCAGGGAACGAGCCACCGCTTCGACTGGCCGTCTGTCGTTGGCCGCATCGAGCCATGACGACAATAGCGACGTAACCATCTTGTTCCCTGCAGTTGTCTCGGGCGTCTGAGGCAGACAATTCCGGCCCCGCGGCCGGCCGACGGTAAGCTGCGGTTCAAGCTAATTTATAGCAGCAGAGTCGGATTCGGCAACCGACCATTCCTTAAAAATCCCGGCCTCCTTTTCAAATGGCGAGAACTGGAGAAAATGAAGACCGCGTCAGTTGTGCGACCGAAGACCTTGCCTTGCGCCGTGAAAGACGCGAGGCTGGCGCGCCAACTCAACACTGGATACGGCCCACGAACCCTGATCGGTGACTTTGTGGAGAATCGGTTAGGCGCGTTCGCGATCCTGATTGCCGTCGGCATGAGCTGCGGGCCGGCACATTCGCGATCCCTGGAGATCATTGGCACCGCCGGTTACCTCTCGGAATGGGAGCTCAACGGCTCGGTCGCCGAAAAAAGTCCGCCCGGCAGCAATGAGTTTTCCGGAGCGTTGGTCTGGAAGCATGTCGGGCTGTGCAGTGTAAACGGCCCGGAAGAAAAGCCCGGCGAAATCAGGTTTCAGATCTCCAAATCGAGTTCATCGTCGCGGATCCAGGCGGCGATCTCGCTCGGTGGCGCTCAATGCACCTACAATGGCGAGTTCTCAGGCAGCTCGAGCGGGCACATGGATTGCACGGATGCCAAAGGCGTCCCGCTTTCGATCTCGATCAAATGAAGGCCCGGCATCGCGACCGGCGATAGCCGTACGCTATCGCTCGGGACCCAGCCTGGTGTCGGGCATGTTCAGCCGGATCACAATTCTGCGGATGAGGATCAACAGAACCGCAATCAATACCAGTTGCACCCATCCAAACGACGTCGCGGAGTCCAGCATCGAGGCCCAGTCGATCTGACGGCCAAACCACCGCCGTGAAATAGCGTCGGCGATCAGACCGATGCCGACGGCGGCAGCGACCATGTAGCCCAGCTTCATCACCAGCGATGCGATGTAAGCGATCTTTCCGACGATATTCCTGAAGTGGATGATCGGGTTCTCGATGTTTCGCTGCACCTGAAAAAAGAACTGGGTGACCACATCTCCGAACTCCTCCATCTGGAGGTAGTCCATATCCGTTGGTCCGCGACGTCTCGCTCGCATGCTTTTTTGCACGCGTTCACGCGCTTCCCTGCCAGCCTGCCGCTTGTAGGTCTCCCACTCCCTGGAGATATCGATGTCCTTGTTCAGCCGCGTGACGATGGCGTCGTAGGCA
>DASSJW010000156.1:0-2256 GCA_035690995.1 Xanthobacteraceae bacterium | reverse complement strand
TCCGCCGCAAATGGCTGGGCGCCAAGGAGAAGGTGCGCACCGGGGCGCTCGGCGACGTGACGCTGGTGACCTCGCGCGCGTTCATGAACCGGCTGGTCGCGATCGACAATTACAAGCGCACCAACGATCCCAAGACGATCTCGCCGATGGTCATCTCCGGCACCCACGCGCTCGACATCGTGATGTGGTACATGGAGGCGAAGACACCGGTCGAGTGCTACGCACGCTCGATCGACAAGGTGCTCGGCCCGCTCTACCAGGGCATCGATGCCACCGCCGGCATGATCATGTTCTCGGACGGCAGCGTCTATCACCTGAACATCTCCTGGGCGCTGCCGGTGACCTGGCCGGGCGCGGTCTACAGCCTGGAGGTCGGCATCACCGGCACCGAGGGCGTGCTGACCATCGACGACAGCCATCGCGACATGGTGCTGGCGGTCTCGGCGCCGCAGGAGGAAGGCTATGCGCCGGACAAGAGCCGGCTGGTCGATTTCATGGGCAGCTATCCGCCCGGCGACATGGTGCTCGGCGAGCTGCGCGGCCCGATGCGCGAGGAAACCGATTCCTGGCTCAACCGCATTGCGCTTGGCGTGCCGACGCAGGCCGCCACCGCCGCCGAGGCGCACAACCGGCTGATGCTGACCAAGGCGCTCGATCTGTCGGCCAGGCGCAAGCAGGCGGTGAAACTGCCGCTCGCGCCCGGGGAGGAACGCGCGGCGGCGTGACGCGGTCGGCTTGACACCCGCCTTGCGGCGGTTCGACTTTGCATTGGCAACGCGGGCGCGGAGGAAGGCATGCCATGAGAAAGATGATGGTTGCAGCCGTGATCGTCGCGCTTGGCTGGCCGCCGTTCACGGCCAAGGGCGAGCCGGGGGCACCGGCCGGCGCCAAGGAGCCGTATGCGCCTGGCATCGCCGAGATCATGATCATGACCCAGATCCGTCACGCCAAGCTCTGGCTCGCCGGCAACGCGGGCAATTGGGAACTGGCCGACTACCAGATCGAGGAGCTCAAGGAAGGATTCGAAGACGTGGTCAGCCACTTTCCCGTCTACAAGGACATGCCGGTAGGCCAGATGATCGAGGCCACGATCATGCCGCCGATCGACGACGTCGAAAAAGCGATCAAGTCGCATGATCGCGCCAAGTTCGTGAGCACGTTCGACCGGCTCACCGAGGCATGCAACCGCTGCCACCAGGCCGCAAACCGCGCCTTCATCGTCATTCGGCGCCCATCGGGGGCGATCTTCACCAACCAGTCGTTCCCGCCCAAGCGCAAGTGAGGCCATTACCTCCCTTGCCCCGCCATGTTGGATGACGTCATGCAAAAGATCCTGCTGGCTCTGTTCATAGCTCTCGCCACGCCTGCCGTCGCGCAGGAGGACGTCGCCGCGTTCTTCAGAGGCAAGACGATGCGGCTCGTGGTCGGCATCGGCGTCGGCTCGGGCTATGACATCAACGCGCGGCTGCTCGCGCGCCACCTGGCCGCGCATATTCCGGGGCAGCCGACCATCATCGTGCAGAACCAGCCGGGCGCCGGCAGCCTGTCCATGACCAACGCGCTCTACCACACCGGCCCGTTCGACGGCACGGTGATCGGCGCGTCGTTCAATGGCATGCCGACCACGCCGCTGCTGCAGCCCGCCGGCGCGCGCTTCGATCCGGTGAAGATCAACTGGCTCGGCAGCACCAACCGCGAGACCCAGGCGATGTATGTCTGGCACACCGCGCCCGCGCAGGTGCTCGAGGACATGAAGAGCAAGGAGAGCGTGATGGGCGCGCAGGCGCCCGGCTCGACCCAGTTCGACTATCCGGTGCTCGCCAATCGTCTGTTCGGGTTCAAGTTCAAGGTCGTCACCGGCTACGAGAGCACGCCGAAAATCCATCTGGCGATGGAGAGCGGCGAGGTCCATGGCACCATCGCCAATTGGTCGACGCTCAAGGCGATCAGCACGAATTGGATCACGGAGAAGAAGATTCGCATCCTCGCCCAGTGGGCGCTGACGAAGAGTCCCGAGCTTCCCGACGTGCCGCTGTTCATGGACCAGGCCAAGACCGATGCCGAACGCGCGGCGCTGCGGCTGATGCTGGCGCGCCTGGAATATGGCCGCCCGTTCTTTCTGCCGCCCAACGTGCCGGCGGCGCGGGTCGAAGCGCTGCGGCGGGCGTTCGATGCCACGATGAAGGATCCGGCCTATCTCGCCGAAGCGGACAAGCTCAAGATCGACGTCGAGCCGCTCTCGGGCGAGCAGGTCGC
>DASSJW010000155.1:0-2992 GCA_035690995.1 Xanthobacteraceae bacterium | reverse complement strand
CTCGATGAAGTCGTTGCTGGCGAAGCACTGCTCCACCATTTCGGCACAGCGCGCCACGTCGCGCTTGGTTTCATCCTTGGTGACTTCGCCGACGATGTACTTCACCGCCTTCACCGTGAGCGGCGCGTTGCCCGCGATCGTTTCGGCATAACTCTTCACATAGGTCTCGAGCTCGGCCTCGGGCACGACGCGATTGACCAGCCCCATCGCGCGTGCCTCCTCGGTGTCGAACTGGCGCGCGGTGAAGAAGATCTCCCGGGTGAAGGCCGGCCCGACGACGTCGACGAGCCGGCGCAGGCCGGCATAGGAATAGCCCAGGCCAAGTTTCGCGGCCGGCACCGCGAAACGTGAATTGTCGGAACAGATCCGCAGGTCGCAGCACACGGCGAGCCCGAGCCCGCCGCCGATGCAATAGCCGCGGATCATGGCGATGGTGGGCTTTGGAAACTCCTGCACCCCGGCATAGGCCTTTTCGACCGTCGTATTGTAGTGCCTGGTCGCGTCGAGAGTGGCGCGCTCGCTCTCGAACTTCGAGATGTCGGCGCCGGACACGAAAGCCTTGCCGCCGGCACCGGTGAGCACGACCACGCGCACCTCGTCATCCTTGGCAAAATCGTCGAGGATCCGGCTGGTCGCCGCCCACATGTCGAGCGACACCGCGTTATGCCGCTCGGGGTTGTTGAAGATTACGTAGCCGACGCGCCCGTCCTTGCGCGCGAGCATCTTGTCGGTCTTGGTCACGTCGTCCATCACCACGTCCTCCGCGCGCGTCGCTTCTGGCGCGCCTAATCGCCCCGTACCCGTCAAACCGCGTTCGCCTTGCGCAGCGCCGCGATATCCTTGGCGCTGAACCCGAACTCCTTGAGCACCGCATCGGTATGCTCGCCGAGCTTGGGCGGGGGCGCCACCAACCGGCTCGGCGTGCGCGACAGCGACATCGGCTGCCCCGCCATGCGCAGCTTGGACTTGTCCTTCGTCTTCACCGTCTGCGCAATGCCGAGATGCTCGACCTGCGGATCGGCATAGACCTGGTCGATCGAATAAATTGGCCCGCATGGAACGCCGGCCTTGTTGAGCCGTTCGATCCAGTCGGCGCTCGTGCGCTTGACCGTATATGTCTCGATGTCGGCGTTGAGCGCGTCGCGATTTTTCGAGCGCCCGGCGGCGGTCTGATATTCCGGACGCTGCAACAGCTCGGGCGCGTCGGCCGCCGCGCAAAACCGCGCCCAGATCTTCGAGCCGGTCGACGCGATGTTGATGTGGCCGTCGGCGGTCTTGAACACGCCGGTCGGGATACTGGTCGGATGATTGTTGCCCGCCTGCTTGGGCACCTCGCCCTCGATCAGCCAGCGCGCGCCCTGGAAATCGAGCATGAAGATCTGCGCCTGCAGCAGCGAGGTCGTGACATGCTGCCCCTGCTTCGACTTTTCGCGCTCGAGCAATGCGACCAGAATACCGAGCGCGCAAAACAGTCCCGCGGTGAGGTCGGCGATCGGGATGCCCACGCGTACCGGCCCCTGCCCGGGCAAACCGGTGATCGACATCAAACCGCCCATCCCTTGCGCGATCTGGTCGAAGCCCGGCCGTGAGGCATAGGGGCCGGTCTGCCCGAAACCGGAAATGCTGGCATAGACCAGCTTGGGATTGATCTTGCGCAGTCGCGGATAGTCGATGCCGAGACGGCGCTTCACGTCCGGGCGAAAATTCTCCACCACGACGTCGGCCTTTTTCACCATGCGCTTGAAGGCCGCCACCGCTTCCGGCGCTTTCAGGTTGAGCGTCATGCTGCGCTTGTTGCGGTGCAGGTTCTGAAAATCCGCCCCTTCGCGCGGGCCGCCCAGCGGTTCACCGCCGCCAGGGTCGGGCGGTAACTCGATCTTGATGACATTGGCGCCCCAATCGGCCAACTGGCGCACGCAGGTCGGACCGGAACGCACCCGGGTCAGATCGAGCACCGTGAACCGTTCGAGCGCGCGCGAGGCCTTGGGAAACGGCATTTTTCGGCACCTGTGAGGTGATTCTCATGGCCCGGCAGAACGCCGGGAAGGCTCGACATTCCCTGATCTCCTGCCGGTTGTCCACCGCGGAGCGGGATTTGAGCAGCGGAGACGATACCGATATGGTGCGGCCGAGCCGGGGGGCGCCCGAAGGATCGATGGACCCAGGACGCCGCATGACCACGCCCACAATAACCTTCCCCAACATGACCAGTCTGAGTCGCCTTCGTTGCTGGCGCCTGCTGCTGGCGCTGCTCGTTGCCGGCACGGCCACGTTCGCCAGCGCGCAGGAGCGCCCGCGCCGGGCGCCGGTGCCGCAGAGCGAGCAACGTTCGGAACAGCGGCAACCGGAACAACGGCCCGCGGAAGCGCGCGAGAGCGTCCTGCGGCTGCTGCCGGCGGATTCGGTCACCGAGCACAGCATCGACATCCCGGGCGGCAAGCTCGCCTACACCGCGACCGCCGGGACGCTGTCACTGTTCGATCAATCCGGCGAACGCCTGGCCGCGATCTATTACACCGCCTATGTCGCCAACAACGCCGAGACGGCGAACCGCCCCGTCACCTTCGCCTTCAACGGCGGTCCGGGCGCGGCATCGGCTTATCTCACCTTGGGGCTGGTCGGGCCGAAAATCCTCGAGTTTCCCGGCAACGACCCAGCGACCGCCCGTTTGCAGGACAATCCGCAGACGTGGCTCGGCTTCACCGATCTGGTCATGATCGATCCGGTCGGAACCGGCTGGAGCCGGCCGGCCAAGGCCGACGGCGGCAGCGCGTTCTATGGCGTGCGTCAGGACGCACAGACGCTGGCCAAGACCATCGCGCTCTATCTCGGCAAGAACGGCCGCGGCAATTCGCCCAAATATCTTCTCGGCGAAAGTTACGGCGGCTTTCGTGCCGCCAAGGTGGCGCAGGCGCTGCAACGCGACCAGGGCATCATGATATCCGGCATCGTCATGGTGTCGCCGTTGATCGAGGGCGGATTGACCTTCGGC
>DASSJW010000154.1:0-3277 GCA_035690995.1 Xanthobacteraceae bacterium | reverse complement strand
GACACACTTCTTATCGTAGCGGCAATAGGCTTGAGCCGCAGGTCCGCCGTTCTTGGCAGATGATTCGTGCGAAGCGATAAAGCGGCCGCTCGCAGGTCTAACCAGTCAGTGCGTCTCCGCGCCGGCGCGGGTGTCCTGCGTTTCGCATTCGGCGCCGCTGCGGGCGGAATGTTCCGCAAGCTGCAGCCAGGATTGCGCCAGGTTGAGCCAGAAGGGTTTGTCGCGGTCGCTGCCGGTCGTCTGCGCCATCCGCAGGCAGTTTTCCGCATTGCTGCGATATACGCTTTTGGAACTCATGTGACGCTCCCCGAAACGACTCGCAGGAATGGAAACGCTCAACCTGGGCAAACTCATGGCCCCGGAGGGAACAAATCGCCCCACGGACTGGAGGCGCCAGGACGCCCATTTGGACGAACAGAGGTCGGGGCAATGCCTTCGGCGGGGGCCGGGCGGCGGGCAGGAAAGCCCGCGTGCCATGCGGTTTCGTCAACCCCGCCTTGATTGCCAACCCTCCCTGAACGGCTATGTTGCCCCGCCATGCCGCATGCCGTTCCCCCGCCCGCCCGCGATATCGTGGTCGTTCACAGTTCCGATCTGCACCTCGATCACGACTACACCGCCCGGCTGCACGGCGGCGACGGCACGGCCGGCCTCGCCGGGGTCCTGGCCGCGGCCCGCAGCGCCCGGGCGGACGTCGTCGTGCTGGCCGGCGACACCTTCGATTGCCACCGCCTGCCGGACGATTTGCTCGAGCGTGCCGCCACCGTCATCGCGGCGGCCGCGCTGCCGGTGGTGATCCTGCCCGGCAACCACGATCCCGCGGTTGCCGATGCCGTCTTTCACCACAGCGCCCTGGCCGAGGTCGGAAACCTGCACGTGCTCGGTGTCACCCATGACGAAGCGGTGGTGTTTTCCGGTCTGGACCTGGAGATCTGGGGACGCCCGCACCGCGACTACGGCGACATGATCCCGTTCGAGCGCTTGCGCCCGCGCTCGACGCGCTGGCAGGTGGCCGTGGGGCACGGGCATTACGTCCCGGTTCCGGATCGCACGATCAGGCTGCGGCCGTCGTGGCTGATCGGCGACGACGAGCTCGCCGCCACCGGTTCGGACTACATTGCGCTCGGGCACTGGAATCGGGCGGTCAAGGTCGGCAACGTCGCCGCCTATTATTCCGGCTCGCCCGAATATGCCGGGACGGTGAATGTCGTGCGCCTGAGCGCCGCCGGAGGGGTCGCCGTCACGCGCGCCGAGCTCGACATCGCGCGCGAGCCTTCCGCGGTCGAGTAGTCAACTCCTCCGACAGGACTCGTCCTCCGACAGGACTCGCCGTGCCGCGCCCGGACAAAGCGCCCCGGCCGAAGCCGGGGCGCAGCGTGCGACTACTCCGTATTGTTATGGATCGCGGTTATTGGCCGCGCTGGCCGCCTCGGCCGGTCGTCTCGGCCGGCGGAACTGTGATGGCCGGCGGCGCGGTGGTGGTGGCCGCGGGCGGGCTTCCTTCGTTGTTCGCCGTGCGCGTGCGCTCGCTGCCGGCGAAGACGAGCGCCAGCATCACGATCACGAACACCGCACCGGCGATCCACCCCCACGGCGTGGGCGCGCCCATCCGGTGCTCCATCTCGAGCGGACCGTCCATGTCTGTTCGTCCCATGTCCGTTCGCCCCAAGTCCGTTTGTCCCATGTCCATCCGTCGGCCAAAATCTCGCGGATCCGTCATGACACATCTCCCTGCCTGATATGGGCGTGGACGGATAACCCTCGGACAAAACCAGGGTTCCTGCCCGTGATGCGGCGAATCTCGCCGCGCCTAGGAATGAAGTCATAGAAGCCGCAAGCGAGAGGTCACTCCTTCTGGTCGAAGATCAGCTGGGTCTGGGTGACGATGGCCGCGAGCTTGCCGTCGCCGCGGGTGATGCGCGTCTCCAGCACGATGGTGGTGCGGCCGCGATGGAGCGGCATGCAGATCGCGCGCGCGGTGTCGCCCTTGGGCACGGCGGCGAAAAAATTGGTCTTGCTCTCGATGGTCGCGGTGCGCCCGTTATTGGGCAGGCTGACGCTGGCGGTCAATCCGCCCAGCGTGTCGCCCAAGGCCATGACCGCTCCGCCGTGCAGCACGCCGCGACGGTTGCACAGGTCCTCGCGCACCGTGAGCTCGGCCTCGGTGCGTTCCGCCGAGCGGTGGAGCACGTTCACGCCGAGAAGCTTGGTAAAAGGGGGAACGTCGGGGAGGGCCATTGCGCGTCCTCTGCTGCTTGCGATGCCGGTCCATAGCACGGCAAGCGCCGGGCGCCAGCGCGCGCGAGACCGGCCTTTTGCCGGCGGAATCCTTGCTGCGGGCGCGGCGGATCGCACGTTCAACGCGCGCGTGTGGGGTTCTGAGCGTCCCGGCCGTGCGAAGCCGTTTGGCATCGGGCGGCGTCTTCGCTAAGAGACGCCTGGGCGCTCGTAGCTCAGCTGGATAGAGCACCAGACTTCGAATCTGGGGGTCGGGGGTTCGAATCCCTCCGAGCGCGCCAATAAAACCGTTGTCCGGCCCGGACACATGGGTGACAGATCGTACCTAAGACATAGGTGACAACCTCGTGCCGAACGGGTTGTCGAGGGGTTGCAAGGTCTTCTGGAGCGGGATCGCCAGACCTTGCGCCTTGAATCAACGTCCCATCAAGCAGTCGCTGAAGCGTTGCACATTGAGCTGGCCTTCGTGGCTTCGCCCGTCTGTGGCTTCGGGCACCTCCCGGCCAACCAACTGGCGACAGTATCTCGCGAGTGATGCGTCGTCAGGCTTCTGCGCGGCGTAAGATGGAGCCGCCAATGCGGCGAGAGAAAGCACCAGCACAGTGGTCTTCATTTTTTCCTCCGAGTGCTCCGCTCGCTGGAGCGCGACTGAGCGCGTTTATCGCTCCAACTTCGGATCTGCGAATGTGATGGCCATCACACACCCACAAAAATAGCAAGCGCCGAGCGCGCGTTGGAAGGTGCTGGTGGCGGATTGGGTCAAGAGCCCGCCTGCGAGCGGTGCGGCTGGAGGCGGAGGAGGATTGGGGCGGATGATCGAGGGTAAGAGCCGGACGCCCTAGGCGAACCTAATAATGCTATCCTTGCGCCTGTCACCCTTCCGACTGGAGGGACGAGATGACAGCTTTCATCGGACGCCGTTACTTCATCACGCTGCTCGGCGGGGCGGCGACCGCGTGGCCGCTCGCCGCGCGCGCGCAACAGCCGGCGATGCCAGTGATTGGTTTCCTCAGCAGCCAATCGCCTGACACGTACGCGG
>DASSJW010000153.1:0-2916 GCA_035690995.1 Xanthobacteraceae bacterium | reverse complement strand
GCGCGCGGCGAAAATGCTGCGAAAGCGTGCTCGGAACGCCGCCGGAAAGTTCGGCAGGATTTCGGGAGCAGCGGATATGAGCACGAACGACAGCCCGCCGGCATCGAGCCCGGCACGGGTGACCTCGCGCCGCAACCGGTGCTCGAGTGAGAGCAGAAGCTCGACCCCGCCGGCGCCGGCGCCAACCAGCGCCACACGCGTGCGGCTCTTGCGCGCGAGCACGCGCGCCACGAGGGCGTCGAACCGGCTGAGAAAACCGTCGATCGGCTTGACCGGAATGGCGTGCTCGCTCGCGCCCGGCACGTCGGCGGTATTCGGCGTCGAACCGATATTGAGCGACAACAGATCGTACGGGACCGGCGGGCGGCCGCGGCAGATCACGCGGCGGCCGGCAAGATCAAGGTCGACGACCTCGTCTTGGTAGAGGCGCGCCCCGGCAAAACGGGTCAGCGGACCGGTGTCGATATGGGCTTCGTCGACACTGTAATTGCCGGCGATGAGTCCGGGCAGCATGCCGGAATAGGGTGTGTGCACCTCGCGGCTGATCAGGGTAAAGCGCACGCCCGGGACCGGCTTCATGCCGAACTTGCGCAGCACCGCAACGTGGGAGTGGCCGGCGCCGACCAGCACCACGTCCTTGAGCACGGGATGGCTCACGCTTTGCATGTCGGCCTTCTACCCATGAAGGATCAGAATGTTCGTAACGCCGGCGTAGTCAATCCCGCCCTTTCTTCGATCGGGATTTCGGCGCGATCTCGCGGATGAGCTTTCTCCACGCCGCTTTTTCACGCGCGGGTCGAAACAGATGCGCGCGGCGGGCGACCGCACGATGCAAGCGCATCAGGAATTCCGGACTGCTCTCGATCTTTTCCAGCAATCTCGCCAAGGCCGCAGTGTCACGGACTGGAAAATAGCCGGGGTAGTCGCGGCCGAGCAGGCCGACCGAGCCGTCGATGCGCGAGGCCAGCACCGGCACACCGGCAGCGACGGCTTCGGATATGACGTTCGCCCCGCCTTCGCTCAGCGACGATAGAACCATGGCCCGCGTGCGGCCGAGCAGGCGCCGGACCTCCGCGCGCGGCCGGTCGCCGCGCCAGAGGTAACGTGGATTGGCCTTCATCTCGGCCCGCGCCATCGCCGCCCACTGCGACGTCTCGGGCGCACCAAGATGCACGATGCGGATGCGCGAGGTCGCCGGCAGCCGGCGCACCGCCTTGGCTGCGCGAAACGGATCCTTCACCGCGCGCAGATGCCCGATCACCGCGACATCGAAGCGTCCCGTCGCCGGGCGATGCGCAGGACGCAGCGGCGGAGCCGACTGGTGCATGACGCGAAGCTTGGGCCGAAATCTTGCCGGCACTCGCCGCCGCGCAAGCTCCTGCAGCGCGACCAGGCGGTCGGCGCACGCGAGCGAATGCAACGTCGGCCCAGGATCGCGATCGATATAGTCGTAGATGTCGGTGCCGCTCAACGCGACAATAAGCGGCCGATCCGGGTAACGCTCGCGAAAATCCCGGATGCTGTCGGCGCTGCGCCAGGCATGGAGCGCGATCATCAGATCCGCGGCCGTTCCATTGTACCGGTCGGCAACCTGAACGTCGTGGCCGAGCTCGCGCAGGATCCGCATCCATCGCACGGTTGTGGTTCCATTCCCCGACCGTGACGACGAACGCGCCGGTGTGATAATGATGATCCGCATGAGCGCGACCCTCATAGATCGGCCGACGAGTGGGGCGACAGAGGACGAGTTGGCCACTCAGCTGCGTGACGTCCGCACGCGCACCCGCCGTCTGACGGAAGACCTGTCGACCCGGCAGTTGATGGGACCGATGTTGCCGATCGTCAATCCCGTGCTCTGGGAGATCGGGCACGTCGGCTGGTTCCACGAATACTGGACGCTTCGCCACGCGCACGGCGAAGCGCCGGGTCTCGACGGCGCGGACTTGCTGTGGAATTCGAGCACGGTCGCCCACGCGACGCGATGGGATCTGAAGCTGCCCGACCGCAATGGCGTGTTCGCCTATATGGCGGACGTCCTCGGACGACAGGTCGGCCGGCTGAGCGGCGGGGTCGACGCCCGCACGCGCTATTTTTATGAACTCGCGATCCGTCATGAGGACATGCATGTCGAGGCCCTGGCCTATACGCGCCAGACGCTCGGATATGCGCGGCCGGACGGTCTTGGGCATGCTGCCGATCGCGATGCCGGGCCGTGGCCGGGCGATGCCAGCGTACCCGGCGGACGGTGGCGTCTCGGCTCGACTGGCGCCGATGGCTTCATCTTCGACAATGAGAAATGGGCCCACGAGGTCGGCATCGCGCCATTCCGCATTGCCAAGGCGCCTGTGACGAACGCGGAGTTCGCGGCTTTCGTTCGTGCCGGCGGATATCGCGACCGTCAATTCTGGAGCGCTGCCGGGTGGGCGTGGCGCGAGGGCACGGGGGCCGAACGGCCGGTCTATTGGCTTGAAACGGACGGCGGCTACGGGACTTGGCGTCGCTATCAAGACGTCGAGCCATTGGCGCCCCATGCGCCGGTCATGTTCGTCAATTGGTATGAGGCCGAAGCCTGGTGTCGCTGGGCCAAACGCCGGCTCCCGACCGAGGCCGAATGGGAGGCCGCCGCGCTTGGCGAAGCCGTTGCGAATGGCTCCTGCTTGGCCGACAGCAAGCGCCGTTGGCCGTGGGGCGAGACATCGCCGAGCAGCCGGCACGCCAATCTCGACTTCGCATTCGACGGACCGCTCGATGTTGCCGCCTGCGCTGCCGGCGACAGTGCCTTTGGATGCCGTCAGATGATCGGCAATGTGTGGGAGTGGACGGCATCGGATTTCGTACCGTTGCCGGGATTTGCCGCCGACCCCTACGAAGATTACTCGCGGCCGTGGTTCAACACCCGCAAGGTGCTGCGCGGCG
>DASSJW010000152.1:0-7218 GCA_035690995.1 Xanthobacteraceae bacterium | reverse complement strand
TGGCGAATTGATTCAGGCGTGGATCGATACCGGAGCGCAGTGCCCGTAGGCGGACCCGCTCCGGCCGTTGGATCGTCAAATTCCGGCGCTGCGCTTACAACCTGGCGCAGCACCACCGCATGCGGTGCCTCACAGCAGGATTTGCGTGGCGCACATTCCGCCGAGGATCACCAGGATCGAATAGACGAGCAGCCAGTCCGAGCTTCCGGTCATGACGCCTATCGCCTCCGCGCCGCACCTGGCATGAGCGATAGGAGATGGCGCCACCGGCGTCTGTGACGGCCTTCACTTTCGAACCCAGGATTCGAGCGCTTCCGCGAGAGCCCGCGGGAAACGCATGCCGGGATGCAAGCCCATCAACGTCTTCGGTGACCGGACGCGATCACGCCATCCACAACAGTCATCCACTTTCGGCCAGGACTCGATCGAGATCGGCAAGGATTCTGTCCTTCTCGATGCCTGTCATCAGCGATACCTGGATGCCGTTGCGCACGATTGCGGCAATGTCGCCGCGTCCAAGCGCCAACGCCTCCGAAATCGCGTAATAGTTCTGATTGACGTAGCCACCGAAATAGGCGGGATCATCGGAATTGACGGTGACGATGACCCCCTTGTCCATCAGCCGCCGCAACGGATGGTGCTTGAGATCGTCGACGACCCGCAGTCGCAGGTTTGACAGCGGGCACATGGTCAGCGGCACCTGGTCGCGCGCGAGCCGCCCCACCAGGGTCGCGTCCTCCAGGGAGCGATTGCCGTGATCGATCCGCGCAACGCCGAGCACGTCGAGCGCCTGCCACACGTAGTCCGGCGGCCCCTCCTCGCCGGCATGGGCCGAGAGAAAGAAACCGGCGTCGCGCGCGCGATTGAAGACGTGCTTGAATTTGCTTGGCGGGTGTCCAGCCTCGGATGAGTCCAGCCCCACCCCGACGATCCGGTCCTTGAACGCAAGCGCCGAATCCAGCGTCCGTTCGGCATCGGCCTCGTCGAGATGGCGCAGAAAGCACATGATCAGGCTGGCTTGCACGCCGAGGTTTCGCTTGGCATCGCCAATGGCGCGGTGAAGACCGTCGATCACCGTCGCGAATGGAATGCCACGCGACGTATGTCCCTGCGGGTCGAAGAACATCTCGACATGCCGGACATTGTCGGCGTGCGCGCGCTCGAGATAGGCGAAGGCAAGATCATAAAAATCCTGCTCGGTGACCAACACGGACATGCCCTGATAGTAGAGGTTCAGAAAATCCTGCAGGTTTCCGAACTGATACGCGTCGCGCAAAGCTTGCACCGATTGATAAGACAGGCGGATGCCGTTGCGGCGCGCCAACGCAAACATCAGCTCCGGCTCGAGGCTGCCCTCGATATGAATGTGGAGTTCGCACTTGGGGAGCCGTTGGATCAGAGTGTCATTGTTGGTCATCGCGTCGCTTCTCTCGCAGCCGTGCGGCAGGAACCGTTCGCGGGTTGGCGAACACTAGGGCAGGAAGGTCGATCACTCGCGGAGGAAGATGGCGCTCCCTGGGCAAGCGCGCGACAACCGGCCAGATCGCCTGGGGGAGGCCTTGGGAGATTGGATGGGGGTCAGCGGTGAGGGTTGCCGTCCGACCTGCACCCTGGCGACGCATTATTCAAAGGCGCCAACATGGGGCGGGGCCGGTTCCGGCTCATGCGCGAAGCGCGCAGGGTGCACCCCTGATTCGCTCTAAGCCATTGCTTGGTCAACTGATCCCGCCCAAAAAGCCGTAGCGTCCGGGTCTAGTTTGCCGGCAAGCGGCGATTTTTTTTGCCGCTCTTGTCGGCTAGGGCCAGGCTTATTCGTCCTTAGGCACAACGGGGAACGAGCGCATGCTTTACGCCATCCTTTGCTACGATTCCGAAGATGTCGTCGGCTCCTGGACCAAAGAGGAAGACGACGCGGTCATGGCCAAGCTCGCGGTCGTGCAGCAGAAGCTCGCCGACCAGGGCCGGCTCGGGCCGGTTGCCCGTCTGCTGCCGACAACCGCGGCGACGACAATCAGGAAGGGCCGCGAGCCGTTGGTGATCGACGGTCCCTTTGCCGAGACCAAGGAGCAGCTCCTCGGCTTCTATGTCGTGGACTGTTCGACGCTCGACGAGGCCCTCGATACCGCGCGCGATCTGGCCCGCGCGAGCAGCTCGGCGGGGGCGTTCGAGATCCGTCCGCTCAGCATCTTCCGGCCGGGGAGCCTCACGACGTGACCGATATTGCCTGGATCGATGCGGCCTTGACCTCCGCGCGTCCCCAGGCGCTCGGCGCGCTGTTGCGCTATTTCCGCGATCTCGACATCGCCGAGGAGGCGTTTCAGGAGGCATGCCTGCGCGCGCTGCGGCACTGGCCGCAGAACGGTCCGCCGCGCGAGCCGGCCGCCTGGCTCATCCTGGTCGGCAGGAACGTCACGCTCGACCGGGTGCGGCGGCGCAGCAAACAAGAAACGTTGCCGGACGAGGCGGTCATCTCGGATCTGGACGACGCCGAAACCGAGCTCGCCGAGCGGCTCGACGGTGCGCACTATCGCGACGACATTCTCCGGCTGTTGTTCATCTGCTGCCACCCCGACCTGCCGGCGACCCAGCAGATCGCGCTGGCATTGCGCATCGTCTCCGGTTTGTCGGTCAAACAGATCGCCCGCGCGTTTCTGGTCAGCGAGGCGGCGATGGAGCAACGCATCACCCGGGCGAAAAGTCGCGTCGCGCAGGCCGATGTTCCGTTCGAGACGCCGGGGGCGGTCGAGCGCGCCGAACGGCTCGCCGCCGTTGCCGCGATGGTCTATCTCATCTTCAACGAGGGATATTCCGCGAGCGGCGCCTCGGAGGTTGCGCGCGCGCCGCTCTGCGACGAAGCCATCCGGCTGGCGCGGCTATTGCTGCGGCTGTTTCAGGCCGAGCCCGAGATCATGGGTCTGACCGCCCTCCTCCTGCTGCAGCATGCGCGCGCGGCCGCACGGTTCGATGCGGACGGAAATATCGTGCTCCTGGACGACCAGGATCGCGGCCTCTGGGACCACAAGATGATCGCCGAAGGGCTTGCGCTGATCGACAAGGCGATGCGCCACCGGCATCGCGGCCCGTATCAGGTGCAAGCGGCGATCGCGGCGCTGCATGCCCGGGCGGCGCGGCCTGAAGACACGGATTGGGCGCAGATCGATCTGCTTTACGCCGCGCTCGAGACCTTGCAACCGTCACCTGTGGTCACGCTCAATCGCGCTGTCGCGGTCTCCAAGACCCGGGGTGCGGATGCAGCGCTCGCCATGATCGAGCCGTTGGCCGCGCGGCTCTCCGGCTATTTCCACTTCTTCGGGTTGAGGGGCGCCTTGCTGCTGCAGCTCGGGCGCGCCAGCGAGGCCCGCTCCGCCTTCGACCGCGCGATTGCGCTGGCCAACACCGCGGCCGAAGCCGCCCATATCAGGCGGCATCTCGACCGCCTGATCAAGGACAGCGCGGCCGGCGACGACGCCCACGCCTCGAGCTGACCGTCAAAAAAACTTGCTCGCATTGTCGGAGCGCGGCCGGCTCGTGCGTCCTTGGGGTACCCCTCGAGCCTCACGGCATCCGCGTGAAGCGAGGCCGATTGCGCCGCTTCAATCTCTTGCGCAGGAGCAACCCCGTGACGACACAGCAGATCAGGATCGATATCCAGCGGGCCGCTTTGGGCGGTCGGTCGAGCGTGGAGCACGCGTCGTCCGACCAAGCCCTGATCGAGCGGATCGCGTCCGGCGACAAACTGGCAATGCGAGCGCTGTTCGCACGCCATCACGTGCGTGTGTACCGGTTCATCTTGCGCCTCGTCCGCGACGAGACGCTGGCTGAGGATCTGATCGGCGAGGTGTTTCTCGACGTCTGGCGCCAGGCGGCGAGCTTCAAGGCGCGCGCGGCGGTGTCCACTTGGCTGCTGGCGATCGCGCGCTTCAAGGCGCTCTCGTTGCTGCGGCGGAAAGGGGAAGTGGCCCTGGACGAGGAGGCCGCGCGAAAGATCGAAGACACCGCGGACAACCCCGAGGCCGCGATCGAGAGGAAGCAGCGAAGTGAAATCCTGCGCAGGTGCTGGTCGAGACTGTCCCCGCAACATCGGGACATCATCGATCTCGTCTATTATCAGGAGAAGGCCATCGCCGAGGTTGCGGCAATCGTCGGCGTGCCGGAGAACACCGTGAAGACGCGCATGTTCTACGCGCGCAAGCGCCTTGCGCAATTGCTCAAAGGCGCGGGCTTGAATCGAGCCTGATCGCCGTGACGACGGCCCGCCGCCCTCAATGCTTCCGCCCATCGACCCGGTGTCCGAGTAGTCAATCGAAAACTTTGTGAGTGGTGCACTGCACCCAAAAGTGTTGCAGCAAAAGCACAGCCGCGGGCGATTGCGATCCGATGCGAAGCAAGGCCCTACTTACGGCGGAACAAATTTGCATACTCGATGTTGCCACTACGAATGTTCGGGGGGGATTTTTTCCGAACATTGGATCGACGGGCGACGATGCGGGCCGCTTCGAAGGCGCCACAGCGGAAAAGGCCGTGCCGTTCCCGAGCGTTGCCCGTCGATCTCGATTTCTTCCCTCCAGCTTGCCCGCTGCCGGCACGATCTCGCGCGTGTCAAAACGCGGAGTGATGCCTCGGGTATCACACCATGCGGGTCGCAGCGTATTCGCAACCTAGTACCGATTGCTCCCGCCACGCCGTTGGCCTGCGCTTGCAAACCAGAACTCTCGAGGTATGCGAAGGCAAGGCCGCTATCTCGATCGGTCCTCGGTCAGCTCCGCTTCCGAGCCGGTGCGGTCATGATCGCCGTCGCCGACACGAGGACGCACCGCAAGCAACGCAATTTACAGTGGCAAATAAAAGAACAGCGTGCCGACGGTCCGAAGACTACCGGCAACGCTGCCAACAGTTGACGCGGCACTTTAACCGTGGAGTCCGCCAAACAGCCAAATCAGCAGGATGATCGGAATCGGGATCCCGATCAGCCACAGCAACAGGCCTCTTCCCATCGTCGCCTCCTCTTCGATTTCGACTGCGACAAGAACGTCCACCGTGAATGAAAGTTCCATGGCCTGCGGGACCACGTGCTGCTGCTCCCCCGTGAACCTGTCGTCGGCGAAGGTCGACTAACCGGTTGGACGGGGTTGCCACATCGACCAACCGACTGTGCGCAGAGGCAAAGCGACGCGACATGCACGCGGATGAATGCGCGCGGGATGCGTGAGCGACGGCCCGAACGGGTCACGCGAGGAACGATTGCAGTGTTCGGCCCGTTTTCCGTTGGATGCCCGACCCAACCCGTCCCACAGACGCGCGACGATTTTCCAAATCCTGCGCCAGGCCGGCGACCACGGTCCGAACCAACGGAGACCTAGATGCCTTTGCTGATTTGGCTGAGCGCGTGCTCGTACTGGCAGCGAGTGAATGCCGAAATGACGCGAGCCACGCTCCAGTTTCTCGACCACGTCGAACGCCCGCAGTCCCCGCGAAACAAGGCGCCGGGGTCTTGGGCGAAATGAGCAAGCCGGTTCATCCGGACACGAAGATGTGCGTGCGTGTTCGGGCGAACGCCCGGAATCAATTGAACCTCGGAGCCTGACCGGAGTTGGTCCAGCCCGCACGCACGAAAGGCAAAGGATATGGACAAGGATCGGCTCGAAGGCTCGGCCAAGCAGGCCAAGGGCGTCATCAAGGAAGTCGCCGGCAAGGTCACCGGTGACGCCAAGCTGGAAGCAGAAGGCAAGTCGGACAAGGCCGCCGGCAAGGTGCAGAACGCCGTCGGCGGTCTGAAGGACACGCTTCGCGGCAAGTAAGCGGACGTTCAGGCCCCGCTCAAGCGGGGCTTTTTTGACAGGCGAAGGAGACTGTGCAGGCCCCTTGCGGTTTGCGTTCCGGGAGCGAACAATTCCCCCGGCTCTCCGATCATCAGGGGAAGCAAATCTATGCCGGAATCATTGCCCGCACGGCGTCCGAGCGCGTTTGCCGACACCGGGTCCGCGCTGTCGACCGTGCTGATGGCCGTGGTCGTGGTGGCCGCGCTCTATTTCGGGCGCGAGGTCCTGGTGCCGATCGCGCTTGCGGTGCTGCTGAGCTTCGTTCTGGCGCCGCTGGTGCGGCTGCTGCAACGCCTGTACCTGCCACGCATTGTCGCGGTGGCGATCGTCGTTCTCATCGCGTTCGCTGCGATCTTCGCTCTGGGCAGCCTGATGGTCTCGCAGGTCAACCAGCTTGCAAGTGATCTGCCTCAGTATCAATCGACGCTGCGCGAAAAGATCCACAGCCTGCGTGCCGCGGCCGCTGCAACCGGCACGCTCGAACGCGCGTCCGAGGTTCTGCAAGACCTGAGCAGTGAGCTCGACAAGCCCAATCGCGGTACCACGCCTCCGCTGACCGGCACCAGCACGACGATTCCCAAGCCGATCCCGGTCGAGGTCAGGCAGCCGGATCCGGGCGCGCTGCAAACCCTGGTCGCGCTCATCACGCCGTTGATTCACCCGCTCGCGACCACGGGAATTGTTGTGATCTTCGTCATCTTCATACTCATGCAGATGCAGGATCTCCGCAACCGCCTGGTGCGGCTCGCGGGCTCGCAAGATCTCCAGCGTACCACAGCGGCGATCGACGATGCCGGTCAGAGGCTCAGCCGGCTCTTTCTCACCCAGCTCGGCCTCAACGCCGGCTTCGGTGTGGTGATCGGTGCGGGACTGTGGCTGATCGGCGTGCCCAGCGCCCCCTTGTGGGGAATGCTCGCGATGATCCTGCGTTTCGTCCCCTATATCGGCGCTGCAATCTCCGCGATTCTTCCGCTCATTCTGGCTGCCGCGGTCGGACCGGATTGGACGCTGGTGCTGTGGACCGCCGCGCTGTTCCTATTGGTGGAGCCGGTGGTCGGGCACATTCTCGAGCCGCTGCTGTACGGGCACGGCACCGGCCTCTCGCCGGTCGCGGTCATCGCCTCGGCGACGTTCTGGACCTGGCTCTGGGGACCGATCGGCCTGGTCCTGGCCACGCCCTTGACGATCTGCCTGGTGGTGCTCGGTCGATACGTGGATCGCCTTAAATTCCTCGATGTGATGTTCGGCGATGAGCCGGCGCTGACACCGGCCGAACTCGCTTATCAACGCATGCTGGCGCGCGATCCGGTGGAGGCGACCGAACAGGCCCGCAATGTGCTGAAGCAGAAGCCGCTGCTCGCATATTACGATGAAGTTCTGGTGCCCGGCCTACGGCTCG
>DASSJW010000151.1:0-5961 GCA_035690995.1 Xanthobacteraceae bacterium | reverse complement strand
GCGCACGGCAGGCACCCAAGGAGCGAACGGTCGTCGCTCCCGTCCAAGAAAAAAGAGCGGTCGTCGCCCCGGCACAACGACGCCAACCCGACGGTCGAGCCGGACCGACGCTTGCCCAACCCACCCCACGCGAACAGCAGGGCCGCCAGCCGCGGGAGGGCGCGCAGGGACCTGCTGCGTCAGCGCGCATCGCCCCGGGCGATAGCCGACAAGTCCAGCCCGGCCCGACCCCGCGACGGGCAGACGCGAATCGGATGGGCGCCGAGCGCATCTTGCGCAACCCGGCCTTTGCCGGCCGACCAGGCGGCGGGCGCAATGCACCCGCGCTGGCAGGTTCGACCTTCCAAGGGCGATTCTTCGATCCTGGATGGCAACGGCATCGGTCGCGGCCGGTCGTCATCGGCTGGGCCGGGCCCATGTTCTGGCCATACGCCTACGACGACTTCGTCGACTACACGTTCTACCCCCATGCCTACGACACGTTCTGGCCTTACGCCTATGACGACCTCTACGAAGGCGCATTCGGCCGCTATGCGGAGGGTTATGGCGGCACCTACGCCGCAGTCGGCCGGACGCCGAAATCCGGCAGAGCGCGCGCCGTCGGCACCGACCTCTGCACCGGGCAGACGGCGGGCCTCACGGACTGGCCGATCGAACGCATCGCGCAAACGGTGGCGCCCGACGACACCCAGCGGGCTGCGCTCGACGAGCTCAAAGTCGCCACGGCAAAGGCGCTCGACATCCTCGAAGCGGCGTGTCCGACCGATCTGGCCAGCACGCCGACGGGGCGGATCGAGGCCATGGGCTTGCGGCTCGACGCCATGCTACAGGCGGTGCGGCTGCTGCGGCCCGCGGTCGAAAAATTCTACCAGTCGCTCAATGACGAGCAGAAGGCGCGCTTCAATGCGCTCGGCGCGGACGACGGTCCGGATCAACAGCAATCCCGGCGTGACCTGAGCCAGGCATGCGGCGAGCGCGCGTCGGGTATTGCCAGCTTGCCGCTCGAGCGGATCGAGCGCGCCGTGCGACCCGACGAGGGGCAACGTGACGCGCTCAGGGAGCTCCGCGACGCCACCGCGGAAGCCATCGAGCTCTTGAAGTCCGACTGCCCGACCTATCGCGCGCTGACGCCGGTTGTTCGGCTGGAAGCCATGGAAAAACGGCTCGAGGCGATGTCGCGCGCAGTGCACACCGTGCAGCCCGCACTCGAGAAGTTCTATGGCTCCTTGGGCGACGAGCAGAAGGAACGTTTCAATCGACTGAGCCCCGCCCAGGGATGATGCCTCACCTCTGCCGGCAAATGCGAAGGGCGACCGGGTGCCGGTCGCCCTTCGGAACACCGCCGCTGCGGCGGGCTATTCGGCCGCGATGCGCACCTCGGGGGCAGCCGAGCGCACGTCGGCATCAACGTGCTTTTCGTACTTGACGAAGTTCTCCTGGAACATGCGCACGAGCTTGCGCGCGGTCTGGTCGAATTCCGCTTTGTCCCTCCAGGTCTTCATCGGGTAGAGCAGGTGCGGCTCGATGCCCGGCACCGACGTGGGCACGGCGAAGCCGAAATAGGGATCGGTGCGGAAGCTGACCCCTTTGAGCGAGCCGTCGAGCGCGCCCGTGACGAGCGCGCGCGTTGCCTTGATCGGCATGCGGCGCCCGACGCCGTAGATGCCGCCAGTCCAGCCCGAGTTCACCAGCCAGCAGTCGACATTGTGCCTGGAAATATAGTCGCGCAGCATGTTGCCGTACTCCGCCGGCGGCCGCGGCAGGAACGGCGCGGCGAAGCAGGTGGAGAATTCGGGCTGGACCCCGACGAGGCCCTTTTCGGTACCGGCGACCTTGGCGGTATAGCCGGACAGGAAATGATACATCGCCTGCGCCGGCGTGAGCTTGGCGATTGGCGGCATGACGCCAAAGGCATCGGCCGTCAGGAAGATGATGTTCTTGGGATGTCCGGCGCGCCCGGTGCGCGAGGCCCGCGGCATGAAATCGAGCGGATAAGCCGAGCGGGTATTCTCGGTCTTGGAGTCGTCATCGAAATTTGGAATCCGCGTTTCGGGATCGAACGCGACATTTTCGAGCACCGCTCCGAAGCGATTGGTGGCGGCGTAGATGTCGGGCTCCGCCTCCTCGGAGAGCTTGATGCACTTGGCGTAGCAGCCGCCCTCGAAATTGAACACGCCGTCCGGACCCCAGCCATGCTCGTCGTCGCCGATCAGGATGCGGTTCGGATCGGCCGACAGCGTGGTCTTGCCGGTGCCGGACAGGCCGAAGAACAGCGCGACGTCGCCGGCATGGCCCACATTGGCGGAGCAGTGCATCGGCATCACGCCCTGCGCGGGCAGATAGAAATTCAGCGTGCTGAAGACCGACTTCTTCATCTCGCCGGCATAGGACGAGTTGCCGATCAGGATGATCTTCTTGCTGAAGTCGATCGCAATGATGGTGTCGGTGCGCACGCCGTGGCGCTTGGGATCGGCCTTGAACGACGGCAAGTCGACGATCGTCAGTTCGGGGATGAAATCCTCGAGCTCCGGACCCACCGGACGGATCAACAGCTGACGAATGAACAGCGAATGCCAGGCCAGCTCGGTGTAGACGCGGGTTTTTATCCGGTATTTCGGGTCCGCGCCGCCGTAGAGATCCTGCGCGAACAGCGTCTTGCCGCGCGCATGCGCGATGAAATCGTCGTAGAGCAACTGGAAGTTGGCCTGAGTAATCTTGCGATTGCCGTCCCACCAGACCGTGTTCTCGGTCAGTGCATCGACGACCGTATGCTTGTCCTTGGGCGAGCGCCCGGTGTGCACGCCGGTCTCGGCGCAGATCGGACCGCCCTCGATGAGCGAGGCCTCCCCGGCTGCGACGGCGTGTTCGTAGAGCGTGGGCGCGGTCAGATTCCAATGCACCGCGCTCAGGCCCTCGAAGCCGAATTTATCGGCCCCGTAGGCGCTATTTCTCAAACCCGTTTCCTGCACGAAAGACCTCCACGACGCATCCGGCCGGCACCGGACCCACTCCAATCTCGACGGCTATGCTGATGATAGCGCCCGTTCCCCGATCCCGCGACCTATAATTGGCATCGAGCGCCCTGCCAAGGTGGTACAGCAGGAACGGGGTGTCGCCGACGATGTTGCAGTCGCAGGCGCTGTCCTAAGGCGCCCGCCGCCATGTTGCGCCGCAGCGCAATCTCATTCCGCCAGTCCCTTGCCGACGAGCCACTTCTGAATGAGATCGGCCACCTGGTCACTATTCTTGTCCATCATGACCATGTGGGAATTTCCCCTGATACCAGCGTCCGGCAGGTCGACGATTTCGATGCTGCCGCCAGCGGCCTTGAGCGCGGCGGCGTAATCGACACCGCCCTGACGGATCTTCGACCAGCGTGGATGGTCCTTGGCGTTGTCGCCGTACACGACGAGGATCGGCGTATTCTTGATCGCAGCCACCTTGCTGCGGTCGCCGCCGAGCGTCGGCTCAACCGCGACCAGCGCCTTGACCTTGTCGGGCCGCGCTTCGAGCGCCTTGTAGCCGAACGAACCGGACTGGCTGTGGACCAGGACCACGCACGGGCAGACCTTGTCGACCAACGCGATATAAGCGGCCACGATCTGGTCGTCGGTGGTGAGCCAACGCGGTACGCCCTGTTTCATGAATTGATCGTAGGCCTCGGTCGGGAATTGCGTGCCCGGATAGGTCGCGCGCTTGCTCTTGTCGTCGTTCCACGAACCGGCCGGACCGATGCGAAAACGCTCCCAGGGATCGCCCTGCGGGAGCGCCACGGCCTCGCCCTTGAAAGTACTGGTCCAGCCGGAGCGGCCGCGCTCGACCGCGTCGGAAATGTACGTGTCCCAGCCCTTGCGAATGAAATAATTGAGCCACCCGTCGCCGCCATCGGGCTTGGTCTCGTAGGTGACGCCGGTGAGCCCGCCGCCGTGCCACAGCAAGAGCGGCAACCGGCCCTTGCGGTTCTGCGGCAGGAAGTACTGCACGTACATCTGCTCGACCTGGTACTTGCCATTCGGGTCCATCTTCGCCGGCACGCCGCCGGGTGTGAACACGACCTCCTTGATCGGCTGGCCCGTGATATCGATGACGCGCCCTCCGACATGGAACGATCCCATGTCGCGCAAGGCGATCGGCTCCTTGGTCTGGGCGAACGCCGATGCCGCCACCAGGCCGAGCACTGCAACGATTGCTAACCGGCGCATGGCGCCCTCCCCTTTCGTTGTTGAAGTTTGCTCCCCGTGCGCGCTGACCGCGCTCACTCCACCAGACCTTTCCCCACCAGCCATTTCTGGATCACGTCGGCGATCTCGGCATTGTTCTTGTCTTGCATCAGCATGTGCGAATTGCCCTTGATGCCAAGGTCGGGGAGATTGATCACGTCGACGGTGCCGCCGCCGGCACGCACTGCGTCGGCATAGGCGAGATCGATCTTCTTGAAATTCGCCCAGCGTGGATGCTGATCGACATAGTCGCCGAACAGCATCAGCACCGGAGTGTTCTTGAGCGCGGCGGCCTTGTCGAGATTGCCCGCGGTCGCCGACTCCACCGCGACGATCGCCTTGACCTTGTCCGGGCGCTGCTCCGCGACCTTGAAGCCAAACGCGCCGCCCTGGCTGTGCAGCAGCAGCACGCATGGGCACACCTTGTCCACCAGCGCCACATAGGCGGCGATGATGGCGTCGTCGGTCGTCAGCCAGCGCGGCACCGACTGTTTCATATAGTTGTCGTAGGCCTCGACCGGGAATTGGCTGCCGGGCAGCACCCTTCGTTTGGCCGGATCCGGATTCCACGAGCCTTCGCCATCGCCGATGCGAAAGCGCTCGAACGGATCGGCATAGGTCAGGAAGGTCGGCTCTGAGGTCCAGACGTCGGGGGGCGCGAAGCCTGCACGGCCGCGCTCGACCGCGTCGGACACGTAGACGTCCCAGCCCTTCCGGACGAACAGATTGAGCCAGCCTTCGCGCCCGTCCGGCGTGCTCTCGTAGGTGACGCCGGTCAAACCGCCGCCGTGCCACATCAACAGCGGCAGCTTGCCCTTGCGTTGCTTCGGCAGGAAATATTGCACGTACATCTGCTCGACCATGTACTGACCATTCGGGTCGAGCTTGGTCAGCGGACCACCGGGCTGGCGCACGATCATGCGCACCGGCTTGCCGCTGACCTCGGCCACCCGGCCGCCGACATGGAACGAGCCCATGCCGCGCAGCACGATGTCTTCCTCGGCGGTCAGCGCGGGCATCGCCGCGCAACACAGAATCATCCCGAGCAGGATGCGGCGCATGTATGTCCTCCCTGGTCGCATTGGCGCGGATATCTTTTGCGGATGATTGTGCCGCATCCGGCCGCTGCGTACCAGCGCGCGTGATGGACTCGTGTTCGGATTCGCCGTGGGCCATCGCCCGCGCGCCGGCCCACGATGGCGGATCGACGCACGCAGACGGGACGAGGCCGCCGCGACCGCGGACGATCAATCCGGTGAGATGAGCGGTTGCGACAAGAACAGGAAAATGCCGGCGCGGATGGTCTGTGCATGCGCAGGAATTGCGCGTGCGAACATTGATCGCCGCGTCATCACGCGGTGCGCGCCGCGTCGGCCATCTGCTTGAGCACCACGCGCAGCACCCCCGGCGCGCGCACGCGCTGCGGAAACGGCAGCCGCAGCGCCGCGCGGTCGAGCTGCAGCTCGAGCCCCTCGGGGTCGCAACCGACGCAACGCCATTCGCCGTCGGGCGCGCCCAGCAGCTTGGTGGCGTAAAGCCGGATCGCATCGGCATGGTCGTCATTCATGTGCGCAAGAATCTCGGGCTCGGCCGCGACCAACTCGGCCGCGTCCGCGGTCTCGGTCAAAATATCCTGCGGCTTGAGATCGACGATGCGGCCGAACCCGGCCACGAGGTGCGCGGCCTTGAGCGTCACCCGGTAGAAGGCGAAATCGGCAAAGCCCGCGAACATCTCGGCCTC
>DASSJW010000150.1:0-2016 GCA_035690995.1 Xanthobacteraceae bacterium | reverse complement strand
TTCGGCCCGACCAGCACATCGCCTGGCACGGCGACGCCGTCGCCGATGCGACCGCCGTGATCGACCGCGTGCGCGGGGCGTGACCTCGACCGTCGCCATCACCGCTTACTCTTGTCCCGGACGAGTGCAGCGAGCGCCCTTGCGCGAGCGGAATGAGATCCGGGACCCAGCGCAAGACTCGCGAAGCGCAATACTACGTTGATCTGTCGTGTGGCCCTGGGTCCCGGATCTTCGCTCGCGCACGCGCTCGCTCGTCCGGGACAAGAGAACGGGAATCAATCCGCCTTGATGCCGGCGATGGCCGCGATCTCGGTCCACTTGCGCATTTCGGCGGCGATGAAACTGGAGAACTGCTCCGGCGTCTCGATCGTGGGCTCGGCGCCGAGCTTCTTGAGCGCGGTCTGCACCGCGTCCGTGCGCAGCGCGTCGTTGATCACGGCATTGAGCCGCGCGATCACGGGCGCGGGCGTGCCGGCCGGCGCCACCACGCCGAAGAAGCTCGTGACCACGTAATCGGGCACGCCGGCCTCGATCATGGTCGGCAGATCCGGGAAGTCGCGCTGCCGGCGGGCGCTCGTCACCGCCAGCGGGCGGAGGTTGCCGTCCTCCATCAGCGCCCGCACCGCGGTGACATTGTCGATGGTGAACTGGCACTGACCGCCGATGACGCAGGTGAGCGATTCGGCGCCGCTCTTGAAATGCACGGCGACGAAATCGAGCCCGGCCTTGAGCTTGTAGAGCTCGCCCGCGAGATTGGTGAGATTGACCGGTCCGGCGGCGCCGTAGTTGAGCTTGCCGGGATTGGCCTTGGCATAGGCGGTGAGCTCCGCCACCGACTTCACCGGCAGATGCGGGCTGACCACCAGCACCTGGTAGGAATCCATCACCTTGGCGACGCCGGCGAAGTTCCTGGCCGAATCATAGCCGGCACTCTTCGAGATGGCGGGGATATTGGCGAGCGTCGCGGTATTGCCGAACAGCAGCGTGTAGCCGTCGGGATCGGCTGATGCCACCGCCTTGGCGCCAATGGCGCCGCCACCACCGCCGCGGTTGTCGATGACGACCGGCTGCCCGAGCGCCGCCGACATGCGGTCGGCGACGAGCCGCGCCAGCACGTCGGTCGGCCCGCCGGGGCCGGCCGGCACGATCATCTTGATGACCTTGGTCGGATAGGCCTGCGCATGCGCGCCGCCGACGGCGTGGAGCGCGGCGCACAGGCCGACCAGACAGGCGAGAGTGATTCGCGGCATTCCCGGTACCTTCCGTTTACGCAAGCCTGACATTCCGGCCGCATTCAAGCGCAGGCATCCCCGGCGGCCAAGTCGCAATTTCCCTGCTCGATCGCGGGGTGCCGGAGGCGCACCCAGGAGGTCGCGTCCGCGCTGCATAAGCCCCGGAGCGGGCTTCACAATCCCGTCACGCTCTTCTATAGACTACGGTCACGCTTCGGTCCGCGGGGGAAAAGGAGACAGGAACGCAGCCGTGAACGTGCATGTGTCGCCATCGGGCTTCCCCGCTCTCGTGCTCAATGCGGATTTTCGTCCGCTCAGCTATTACCCGCTGTCGCTGTGGTCGTGGCAGGACGCCATCAAGGCGGTGTTTCTCGAGCGGGTGAACATCGTCGCGCAGTACGACCGCGCCGTGCACAGCCCCAGCCTGGAGATGAAGCTTCCGAGCGTCGTTTCGCTCAAGACCTTCGTGAAGCCCGCGACCCAGCCCGCCTTCACCCGCTTCAATGTCTTCCTGCGCGACAAGTTCAGCTGCCAGTATTGCGGCACCCGCGACGACCTCACCTTCGATCACCTGTTGCCGCGCTCGCGCGGCGGCCACACCACCTGGATCAACGTCGTTGCCGCCTGCTCGCCGTGCAATCTCAGGAAGGGCAACCTGACGATGGACGAGGCCAAGATGTGGCCGTCGCAGATGCCGTTCCAGCCGAGCGTCAACCACCTGCACCGCAACGGCCGGCGCTTCCCGCCGAACTACCTGCACGACAGCTGGCTCGACTATCTCTAT
>DASSJW010000149.1:0-3324 GCA_035690995.1 Xanthobacteraceae bacterium | reverse complement strand
ACTGCACGCGCTCGAACGTAGTGAAGCGGAAGTTGCAGGTAAGGCACACGCGCCGCCGGCGGATGACCGACGAGTCCTCCGTCGGCCGCGAGTCCTTCACCTGCGTATCGAGGCTGCCGCAATTCGGACAGCGCATGAAGTTCTCCTACCGCCCTGCTCTCGGGTCCTGGGTGCGTGAAGCGAAGCCGAAGGCAAAGCGGAGCGAGACCGGACACCCAGCGCAAGATTTGCGAAGCGCCGCATCAACCATCGGGATCAATCCCTGGGTCCCGCGTCTTTAGGCCGGCTTCGCCGGCGCTCGCCCGGGACAGGCGACACCTTCACGGCCATACGACTTTGCTTTCACCCGTTGTAAATCGGGAAGCGCGCGACCAATCGCTTCACCTTTTCGCGCACCGCGGCCTCGGTCAGCGAATCCTCCTCGACGCGCTTCTGCGAGAGCACATCGAGCACCTCGACGATCAGCTCGCCCACCTCCTGGAATTCGGCGATGCCGAAGCCACGGGTGGTGCCGGCGGGCGTGCCCAGCCGGATACCGGACGTCACCGCCGGCTTCTCCGGATCGAACGGGATGCCGTTCTTGTTACAGGTGATGTGGGCGCGGCCGAGCGCCAGCTCGGCGACTTTTCCGGTGAGGCGCTTGGGCCGCAAGTCCACCAGCATCAGGTGGGTGTCGGTGCCGCCGGAGACGATGTCGAGCCCTTTCGATTTGAGGGTTTCAGCCAACGCCTTGGCGTTCTCCACCACGTTGCGGGCGTAGAGCTTGAACGCCGGCCGCAGCGCCTCCCCGAACGCCACCGCCTTGGCCGCAATGACGTGCATCAGCGGGCCGCCCTGCAGGCCGGGGAACACCGCCGAATTGATCTTCTTCGCCAGTTCCTCGTCGTTGGTCAGGATGAAGCCCGAGCGCGGCCCGCGCAGGGTCTTGTGCGCAGTCGAGGTGACGACATGGGCGTACGGGAACGGACTGGGATGCGCGCCGCCGGCGACGAGGCCGGCGAAGTGCGCCATGTCGACCATGAGCTTGGCGCCGACTTCGTCGGCGATCTCGCGGAAGCGGCGGAAGTCGAACACACGCGGATAGGCCGAGCCGCCGGCGATGATGACCTTCGGCCGGTGTTCCTGCGCGAGCTTCTGGACCTCGTCCATGTCGATGCGGTGGTCGTCGCGGCGCACGCTGTACGGCACCGGCTTGAACCAGCGCCCCGACATGTTCACGGGCGATCCGTGGGTCAGGTGCCCGCCGGCGGCGAGGTTGAGACCCATGAAAGTGTCTCCCGGCGCCATCAGCGCCATGAACGCCGCGATGTTGGCGGAGGCGCCTGAGTGCGGCTGGACGTTTGCGAATTTACATCCGAAAAGCTTTGTAACTCGTTCAATTGCCAGATTTTCCGCCACATCGACATACTGGCAGCCGCCGTAATAGCGCCGGCCCGGCAAGCCCTCGGCGTATTTGTTGGTCAGGACCGAACCCTGCGCCTCCAGGACGGCCTTGCTGACGATGTTTTCCGAGGCAATCAGTTCGATCTCATCGCGCTGGCGCGAGAGCTCGCACTTCACCGCCTCCGCAACCTCGGGATCGGTTTCTGCCAGCGATGCGGTAAACAGGTTCGCCACAGGGGCGTGGGCTCGCGACGGATCGGTCATTGCATTCACGCTGCTTGTCAGGGATGGCCTCCAGCCCGGAGGTTCACCGGGGCGATAGCATACCCGGCCCGGACCGCCAAGCTATGGCCGTAACCCGCGACTTGTTGCCCACATCTAGGGGCTGCGCCGATCTCGCGTTTGGTGCGCCAGCCGATATTGAGGTGGGCCCACGCCCAAGTCCCAGGCATCCTCGACATCCCCAAGGCCGCGCCCATTGTTAATAACAATAAAGAACAATGCTTCCGGATCGATTATTGCCTTGCCGACCCGTCATTGGGCATGCGCCTTCTCGCGCGTCGGCCGCCGCGGCGAGTGCAACGGGCGTGGCATCCGCTGCCAGACCAGAGCCGGATACATTTTCGGAAGATGAAAATTCTTATTAGATTCGCGTTACAATGTCGAGCAAAGTCTTGGCTGCTCCACAATCCCGCCCCGGGCAACGAGGGCGACGGCAGCGTCCGTTACGCCTCCACCACCACGTAATCGTTCTCGACGCTGACCGGCACCGTTTCCGCCACATAGGGCCCGGCGACCAGCCGCGTTCCCGGCTGCACCGAAACCGCATAGGGGCGCGCGCGGACGCGGGTGGGGTCGCACCAGGACTGCCCGGTGCGGATGTCGAACTCCCAGCCGTGCCAGGGGCACCGGATGATCTCGCCCGGGCGGGAGTAGCGGTAATGGCCCGGCCCGTCCGATTCCACGAGGCCGGTCTGCTTGCCCTGGCACAGGCTGCCGCCGCGATGCGGACAGCGGTTGTTGAGCGCGAAGAACTCGCCGCCGAGATTGAACACCACGATGGCGCGCCCGTTCACCTGCGCCAGCCGGCGGGTGCCGGGCGGAATGTCGCCGACCGCGGCGACCACATGCTTGGCCATGATTCTAGCCGGCTTTGACCATCAATCGAGCCGGTAGAGCGCCTTGGCGTTGCCGCTGTAGATCTTGTTGCGGCGCTCCTCGCTCAGGCTCGGCGGCAGCGCGAGAAACGGATCGTCGAAATCCCAGTGCGGATAGTCGCTGGCGAACAGGATCTTGTCCCAGCCGATCCATTCCATCACGTCGATCACATGGTCGGGATCTTCGGCCTCTTCCATCGGCTGGGTCGACACCCAGAAATGCTCGCGCAGGTATTCCGACGGCGCCCGCTTGAGATGCGGGACCTCGTCCTTCATCCGCTTCCAGTTCTGGTCGAGGCGCCAGCCGAGCGCGGGGATCCAGGCAAAGCCCGCTTCGATCAGCACGATCTTGAGCTCGGGAAAGCGCTCGAACACCCCCTCCACGATCAGGCTCGCGACCGACGCCTGCAGCGAGGCCGAGTGCTCGGTGATCTCCTCGATATAGAACGACGGCCAGCCGGTGCTGCTCATGGGGCGGCCGCTGGAACCGAAGACGTGCACGCCGATGGGCAGCCCGGCCTCGACCGCCGCCTCGAAGATCGGCCAGTAGCGGCGCTTGCCGAGCAGCTCGCTGGTGCGGCTCAGGAACAGCACATGAGCGAAGCGGCGATCGCCCGCGCGTTTGCGGATTTCCGCGCACGACATTTCGCTGTTCTCATAGGGAATGACGACGGAGGCCTTGAGCCTCGGATCGCGCCGGTTCCAGCCTTCGAGCTGGTACTCGTTGGCCGCGAATGCCATGGCAGCGCTGAGCTCGTCGTTCTGCTCGCCCTGCCCCGTGGGC
>DASSJW010000148.1:0-4395 GCA_035690995.1 Xanthobacteraceae bacterium | reverse complement strand
TATCCGTTCGTGCTCGGTGCCCAGCCGGTGCGGCCGATCGATCTGGCGGCGTTCTACGCCACCATCGCGAATGAGGGGCTGCGGCCGGCGCCCTATGTCATCGAGTCGATCGAGCGCAACGGTGCGACGGTCTATCGGCATGACCCGAAATCCTCGGTCACGGTGGCGTCGGTCGACCGCGCCGCGTTCTATCAGCTCAAGACCATGATGCAGGGCGTCCTGGCGCGCGGCACGGCGCGCGCGATCTCGGGTCTTGCCCCCTATGTCGCCGGCAAGACCGGCACCTCGGACGAGGAAAACGACGCCTGGTTCGTGGGCTTCACCAACGACGTCACCGTCGCGGTCTGGCTCGGCTACGACAACGCCAGCGGCAAGCGCCGCACCCTCGGCGGCGGGGCGACCGGCGGCGGCGTCGCCGTTCCGATCTTCGAGCCGATCATCCAGGCGGTGTGGGCCAATGTCGCGCCGAGAACGGCGCTTGCCCCGCCTTCGCCGGAGGCCAAGCGCCAGCTCACGTGCAAGTCGATCGATCTGGAGTCCGGCGAAGCGCCCGTCGGCGGCGGAAAGGCGATCACCGAATGTTTCCGGATCGACCGTCACGGCCAAGTTCTGGACACCCAGTATCAGCTGGTGTCGCGGGAGGACGTCTACGCTGCGCGCGAATCGCGCGGCTATTACGGCGTCGATCCAAATCCCTATGGCTACGACATCCGCCAGGGCTATCCCGGTTACCAGGGCTATCGCGGATATCAGGGCTATCAAGGCTACCAGGGTCAGCAAGGCTACCAGGGTCAGCAAGGCTACTATTACGACAACAACGGCCGCTACGTTCCGGTGCCACGTGAGCCGGTGCGGCCGCCGGCGCAGTACTACGGTCAGTCCGGCTCTAACGGACGCGATCCGCGATCCCCGGCGCCGCCGCGGGATCCGTACGGGCGCGAATATCAAGCGCCGCAGCGGATCGAGCCACCCGGCTACATCTGGGGCAACCGGCGGTACTGATGAAAGACGTCATGATGCGGAGCCTGAAGTGCGGTGCCTTGGCGCTGGGGTTGGGAGCAAGTGTTGTCACCTGTGGCGCCCAAGTCCGGGCGCAGGAGTTCACCATCGCCGAGGTCACGTCGGCGGCCGGGCTCGGCGTGGACCAACTCAAGCCGAAAACCATCTCGTTCCTCGATCGGCCCAGCGAAGAGCTGGTTGATCCTGACGCCGGCCTCATTCGTTTCGAGGATTGGGCGCAGGCGAAGCCGGTCGAAAAGCAGTTCCTGTCTCCGTTCCCGAGCTATGTCGAACCGTATTCCGAGGTCACGGTCGACGGGGTGCGCAAGCGCTTCAAGGAAAAGCTCCATATGTACGTGGGCGAGGCGCGCTTCGTGCTGGCGCGGCCGCCTGCTTCGATCGATCTTGCCAGCCTCGTGACGCTGCCCTTCGTCGAGCGCATCGATCCGGCGATCAAGCACCGCCTGATCACGTCGGCGGAAGCCGTGTCTCCCAAGGACCCGCGCGCCGTCAACAACCAGCACCCGCTGCGCCGCTGGTGCGAGACGAGGCCGGTGACGATCTGCATTCACTCACGCTACCAGTTCGAGGGGAAACTGCCGGTTGGCATCCAGATCGCCAACAAGCTCAGGGAGGGTTCCAAGAAGCTTCCGGACTATCTCGAGTTCGAGAGCGAGCTCACGTTGCGGCCGGCCGCGGAAGTCACGGAGATGGGCTTGGCGACCTTGACCGGCCTCGACACTCCGCCCATCGGCGCGCTCGAACAGAACATTTTCTACGTCAACCAGGTCATGCAGTTCGGCAAGCTGCTTGCAGTCTTCCAGCAGCATCCGACCGACGCAAACCAGACCGTCGTCACGGTATTCATGGCGCTCGCGGTCGAGACCGGCATCCTGGCGAAGAAAAAAGAATTCATGAAGGTACCGGTGCTGCGAAATCTGGTGCCGGCGCAGGTGCTTGCCGGCAAGAGTTCGTTCAACAGCGGCAAGTCGATCAGTGCCGGACTGCCGGTCTATGCGCGCAATCAGGTCAAAGCGATCGCGGCGATCCTCGAGCGCAAGTGAGCGGAGCGGGGGCCCCACCGCGTCCCCACGTCCTCCGTGCCAACCGGCCGTTTTGAACGCGCGTCAATCGCGCGAAAGTACCAGGTTACGTTTGCGCGCGCCGCTTCCGACCGAGCTGTATCTCGCCCGCGAGAAGATCAGGGCTGAAGTTTTGCGTTCGAGATGACATCGGCGCACCAAGTTCCGCTGCGGATGTTGGAACTTGGGAACTTTCTGTTTCTTACCCAATGCTTGCGGAACTCACAGCATTTCTCAAAATTGCCGCCTTTCGCATATTTGAGTACCTGTGAGCACACTCCGATACTTCTTGCCGCTAGTTCGGCGGTATGAAGATCCGAGCTGTGAGGGGGGCCGGATGCGAGGGGCATTCGGCCAAAACCGACGCCGTGGTTCCCCGACGGCGCCGGAGATGATGGGCTGTCAACACTAGCACTTGAGTTTGACGGCGGTCGGCTCGACCGTCGCGCCGACGTCGGTCTTCCGTCGCTGGCGGCATTGAAGCAAACGGCGCCCGCCACAGCGAGCGCGTCGCCGCAGGCCAGTGCGCGCGGCCTTGACCTGTTCACCTTCTTCCTCGCGGACATTCAGACCGGGTTTGGTCCTTTCGTTGCGATCTACCTCACGGCGCATCAATGGGCGCAGTTTGATATCGGACTGGTCCTGACCACGGGCGGGCTTGTGGCCTTGGCCTGCCAGATGCCCGGCGGCGCGCTGGTCGATGCCGTACGTTCGGCGCGGCTGGTTGCGGGGCTCGCGGTGGCCGCGATCTGTCTGAGCGCGCTTGCACTCGCGATCTGGCCCAATTTCGCGGTTGTGATGGGGTCCCGTATTCTCCACGCCGCGGCGAGCTGCGTGTTGGGGCCCGTCATCGCCGCGATCAGCCTCGGGCTTGTCGGGCACGCCGCACTCGGCGGGCGGCTGGGACGCAATGCGCGCTTCGCCTCGATCGGCAACGGCGTCGCAGCGGCCGCGATGGGTGCATGTGGATCCCTCGTGTCCAATCAGGCGGTGTTCTTCCTGACCGCCATCCTCGCCGCCCCCGCGATTCTGGCGCTGAGGCACATTCGCACGAACGACATCGAACGTCCCAAGCACACGAATGCAACGAGCGCACCCGTGAGCCTGCGGCGGGTATTGTGCGATCGCCGGTTGCTGATTTTTGCCGGCTGCATCCTGCTGTTCCAGCTTGCGAACTCGGCCATGCTGCCGATGATGGGCAGCATCCTCACCATGCGCTCGAGCGCGTGGGCATCGACGCTGATCGGCGCCTGCATCGTCGTTCCAACCGTCATCGTCGCCGGCGTCGCCCCTTGGGTCGGACGCAAGGCTGACGCGTGGGGGCGACGGCCGTTGTTGCTCATCTGCTTCGCGGCGCTGGCGCTGCGCGGCGGGCTTTTTGCCCTCGTGAGCAGTCCTTATCTGATCGTCGCGATTCAAATTCTCGACGGCGTCTGCGCCGCCGTCCTGGGGGTGATTCTTCCCCTCGTGGTCGCGGACGTCATGCGCGGCACCGGACGGTTCAACCTCGGGCTTGGCATTGTCGGCAGCGCGGTGGGCATCGGCGCTGCACTCAGCACGACCTTGGCCGGTTACATGATGGATCATTTCGGCAGCAGTCTCGCGTTCTGGAGTCTGGCAGCAGTGGCCGCTGGCGGCCTCGGTCTGGTGTGGCTGCTGCTGCCCGAGACGCGCGCGGACGAATCTTCTTCTCCGACACCGAGTAGATTTTCCGTCTCAACACTGACGTAATTTTGCCATCAACCGCCGCTGACTTGCGTCGGCTGCGGTGCTGCCATGCGGCACGGTTGTAGCGAAATCGGTATTCATCTGCTCTTCCGCGCGCCGATAAGCGCGAGGCGCTAAATTTTAATCAATGTCCCCGGAAACCTGCAGCGCCTTGTCGCGTTGGCAGTTCAGCACAGGCGCACCTGGACCGGGGTCCATTTCAAATGAACGAGGCTTATCGGTACGCTCAGCGTCCATTTGCGCTTCTCGGCCACTACATAAGAATGCGACCTGTGGCCCACGCTGCGATTCTGATTGCCGTGCTCGGAGCGGTCGGCTGCTCGGTGGGTGCGCAGTACGGCGTGAAGGTCCTGGTAGATACGTTATCGGCGGGCTTGTACGCCGAGGGCAGCGTGCGCAACGCGTGGCTCGGCCTCATGCTGCTCGCGACCTTGATCGCCGCCGATAACCTGCTGTGGCGGGTTGCCAGCTGGATCGCCAGCTACACCTTTGTTGCCGTCACTGGCGATTTACGTCGTGATTTGTTCCGTCACCTCACTGGACATGCGCCGAGCTATTTCGCCGAACGGATGCCGGGAACGTTGAC
>DASSJW010000147.1:0-3012 GCA_035690995.1 Xanthobacteraceae bacterium | reverse complement strand
CCAACGTTCAGTCGATGAAGCGAATCGACGAGAAGGGCGCATCGCCGAAGTGCTAGCGCTGCTCACAGGAGGCCGCGCGACGAAAAACCCGGAGCGGGCGTCCCGTCCGGGTATCATTTCGTAGTTTTGGATGATGACGGTTTATACAAGATTCGGGTAACACGAGTCAATAGAAATCTCGACCTGGAGGGCGGCCTGCTGCCGCCGGCAGCACCGGATCGCGCTACACCCGGGCCGGGGACGCCGCTGCTTTGGCGGCCTGCAATCCCAGGATCGCGCGCGCATCGGCGGGCGTGGCGACGATGTCGCCGAGGATCTCGATGATCCTGCCGGCCTTTTCCACCAATGCCGCGTTGCTGGGCGCAAGCTTGCCCTTCTCCAGATAGATGTTGTCTTCGAGCCCCACCCGTGGATGTCCGCCGAGCAGCACCGCCTGTGCCACCATGGGAAACTGGTAGAGCGATATGCCGAAGGCAAACCAGGGCGAGTTCGCCGGCAAGAGGCTGCGCATGTAGCTCATCGCTTCCGGGGTGGCCGGCTGGGCCCAGGCGATGCCGAGGCAAATCTGGAACATGCCGGGCGCGTTGATGTGGCCGCTCTCGATCATGCGCTTGGCGAGCAGCAGATGGCCGGTCTCGAACACTTCGAGTTCCGGCAGCACGCCGGCATCGCGGATCGCCAGCGCCATCGCTTCGAGGTGAGGCGGCGTGTTGACGAAGACGTGAGGCCCCATATTCATGCTGCCCATGTCGAGGCTGCAGATGTCGGGCTTGAGAGCGACCACGTGACGGACGCGCTCGGCCGGGCTCTTGATGGTCGTGCCCGGTCCGGGCTTTTGCGGGTCCTCGTCGCCGGGCACGAAGCGCGCGCCCGGCCCGGTGGTGAGATTGATGAGCACGTCGCTGCCGCTGCTCCTGATGCGATCCACCACCTCCTTGTAGAGGGCAGGGTCCATGCTCGGACGCGTGGTCTTGGGATCGCGCACGTGGATGTGAACAATGGCCGCGCCGGCCTTGGCGGCGTCGATGGCGGATTGCGCGATCTGTTCCGGGGTCACCGGCACCGCGGGGTTGCGGCCCGGGGTGTCCGCGGACCCGGTCACCGCGCACGAGATCATAACCTTGCGTTGCATGCCGCCTCCCTGCGCCTACGACCTTGTTTCGCGGAAGCCTACAGCGAGGATGGGGCCAAAGCCCAGGGGTCCAATTCGCCGCGCCCATGCAAGGCCAAGCGGATGCGATCGGCGGCGGGGCGAAAAAGCGTGCCCGGCGGCGGTTCGGGCTGCGGCGGCGTCCGACCCCGGAACTCCCGTTCGTCACGGCGTCATTTGCATGCGAGCTGCGTGCCGGCCGTCCAGCGGGCTTTTCGGCCCTGCGGCTTGCCTCTCATTGTGCACTGCGCTAAGCCCTCTCTGCGCCCGTCCTTGGAACGAATCCGATCTGTGACAAGGGCGATTTCGTAAGCGCCTGCGGCAACTTGGCCGCATGGAGCCGGGGCGGGCTTTCCGTGCGGGGCCGCGACGTCGGAGGTGAGGTCGCCGATGAACGAGCTATTGCTGGATTACCTCCCGCTCGTGATCTTCATCGGGGTGGCGCTCGTCATCAGCCTGGTGCTTCTGCTGGTGCCGTTCGTGGTCGCCTACAAGGCGCCCGATCCCGAGAAACTGTCGGCCTATGAGTGCGGGTTCAACGCCTTCGACGATGCGCGCATGAAGTTCGACGTGCGCTTCTATCTGGTCGCCATCCTGTTCATCATCTTCGATTTGGAAATGGGCTTTCTGTTTCCTTGGGCCATCGCCCTGGGAGATCTCGGTCTCTACGGCTATTGGTCGATGATGGTGTTCCTTGGCGTTCTGACCGTCGGCTTCATATATGAATGGCGGAAAGGAGCGCTCGAATGGGACTAGAGCGCACGGCCGTCGTCGCACCGCCAGCCAAGGGCATTCTCGATCCGCGCACCGGCAAGCCGGTGGGCGCGGACGACCGGTTTTTTTCCGGCCTGAACGATCAACTCTCCGACAAGGGCTTCCTCGTCGCCGCCAGCGACGATCTGATCACCTGGGCGCGCACCGGCTCGCTGATGTGGATGACCTTCGGGCTCGCTTGCTGCGCGGTCGAGATGATGCAGATGTCGATGCCGCGCTACGACGCCGAGCGCTTCGGTTTCGCGCCCCGCGCCTCGCCGCGGCAGTCCGATGTGATGATCGTCGCCGGCACGCTCACGAACAAGATGGCGCCGGCTCTGCGCAAGGTCTACGACCAGATGCCGGAACCGCGCTACGTCATCTCCATGGGCTCGTGCGCGAACGGCGGCGGCTACTACCATTATTCCTACTCGGTCGTGCGCGGCTGCGACCGGATCGTGCCCGTCGACATCTACGTTCCCGGCTGCCCGCCGACCGCCGAGGCGCTGCTCTACGGCGTTCTCCTGCTGCAGAAAAAGATCCGCCGCACCGGCACGATCGAGCGCTGATGGATTTCGCGTCATGGATGAAACGCTCGACAAACTCGGCGAGATCATCGCCGGCGCGCTGCCGGGTTCGGTCACGAGCCATTCGGTGGCGCTCGGCGAATTGACGGTCAAAGCGGTTGCCGGCGATATCGTGAAGGTCGCAACCTTCCTGCGCGACGACGAGCGTTGCCAGTTCCTGAGCCTGCTCGACGTCACGGCGGTCGACTGGCCGGGACGCGAGCATCGCTTCGACGTTGTCTATCATCTGCTCTCGCCCAAGCAGAACCTGCGTATCCGGGTGAAGCTCGAGGTCGATGAGAAGACGCCGGTGGCCTCGATCATCGACGTCTTTCCCGGCGCCAATTGGTTCGAACGCGAGACCTACGACCTCTACGGGGTCGTCTTCACCGGCCATCCCGATATGCGCCGGCTGCTCACCGACTACGGCTTCGAGGGCCATCCGCTGCGCAAGGATTTCCCGCTCACCGGCTTCGTCGAGGTCCGTTACGACGACGAGCAGAAGCGCGTCGTGTACGAGAAGGTGAGCCTCACCCAGGAATT
>DASSJW010000146.1:0-3071 GCA_035690995.1 Xanthobacteraceae bacterium | reverse complement strand
GAGACAGAAGCCGATTTCCGGAATGACCGGCGAGGATTGCAGCCAGCCGCCGGAGGGCGTTGCCGACACCATGTTGCCGGCCTGATCGACGATGTCGAAATGCACGGTGTCGCCGCGCACCTCGCCGATGCGACCGACCGTCGGCTCGCCCGCGCCCATGCCGCCGACGGCGCGGCGCTGGCCCTCCTCGCGCCGCAGCTTCACCACGGCGCCGAACCCTTCGACCGAGCCCGGACGCAGTTCGAGCGAAGCCTTGTCGCCGACCAGCTTGCGCCGCTCGTCGTTGTAGGTATCGGACAGCAGCGTCACCATCGGCACCTCGACGAAGTCGGGATCGCCATAGAACTTCTCGCGGTCGGCATAGGCGAGCTTGGAGCATTCCACCAGGATGTGGACGAAGTCGGCGCTGGTCGGATCGAGGCTGTCGAGATCGAAGCCTTTCAGCAGCGCAAGCTGCTGCAGCATGACCGGACCCTGCGCCCACGGACCGGGCTTGCACACGGTATAGCGGCCATAGTCATAGGTGAGCGGCGCTTCGATATGGGCGTGCCAGCGCGCCATGTCGTCGCCGGTGAGCACGCCGTGGTGCGCTTCTCCGCTGGTGTCCATCACCTTCTGGGTGCGGCAGAAGCGGTCGATCGCCTCGGCCACGAAACCCTGCGACCAGATCTTGCGCGCCGCCTCGATCTCGCGCACGCGGTCGCCGCCGGCGCTTTGCGCCTCGCGCAGCACGCGGGTGTAGGTCTCGGCCAGCGTCTTGTTGGTGAACAACGTTCCCGTCTCGGGCACCTTGCCGCCGGGGAGATAGACCGCCGCCGATGTCGGCCAATGCTTGCGGAACAGCTCTTCGACGGTGGCAATGGTGGCGTGCGCGCGCTCGACCAGGGGATGGCCGTGGCTGGCGTAATAGATCGCCGGCGACAGCACGTCGGCGAGCCGCATGGTGCCGTAATCGCGCAGCAGCATCATCCAGGTGTCGAACATGCCCGGCACGCAGGCCGCGAGCAGGCCGGTGCCGGGCACCATGTCGAGGCCGAGTCCGCGGTAATGCGCGATCGTGGCCTTGGCCGGCGCCGGACCCTGGCCGCAGATCACCTCGGTCTTGCCGGTGCGCACGTCGTTGATGATGACCGGCACATCGCCGCCCGGACCATTGAGATGGGGCTCGACCACCTGCAGCGTGAAGGCGGTGGCGACGGCGGCATCGAAGGCATTGCCGCCTTTCTCCAGCGTCGCCATGCCGACCGCGGTCGCAATCCAGTGGGTCGACGTGACCACGCCGAAGGTCCCTTCGATCTCGGGCCGGGTGGTGAACGGGTTGGGATTGATATTCTTCATCGATGACCTGGGTGCAATTGGAACGCCAATTAATCACAGCTTGGGGGCACAACCAACCCGAGGAGCCCGCTTTTCGAGCTCACTTGCGGGGAAAGCGATTTTGGCCAATCCGGTTCCCGGCATAGCTGCAGCGGCGACGGGGCGGCGAAGCCAAGCACGCTGCCGGCGCGGCTGCCCTGCGCATGCACGATGGATCGCGCGGATCGCAGTACGCGATCCGCGCTCGCTGGTCACCGGAAGTTCCGGCGCGGGACCGCGCGGCTCAAGCCGTCGGCGAGTAGCTGAGCTTGTCGTAGCTGCGATCCCCGAGATACTGATCGAGGCCCCAGCGCTTGACCTGCGCGAGCGTGTCTTCGAACTCCTCGCGCGGGAGGGCCTGATAATAGAATCGCTCGCCGCGGCCGAACTTCGAGAAGTCCCATGGATGGTAGTTCTCGAACTCGGCCGGCACCGCGAGCTTCCACAGCGGCAGGTATTTCGCCATGTCGGCGTCCATTGCCTTCTCCGCACGCTCAAGCGCGCGCAGATAGCCGCGCACGGCTTCCGGCTCGAAATTATCCGGAACCCACCACAGCGTCTTGAACGTATCCTCCATGATCTTGCGCAATCCGAGCTGCTCGGCCATCGCGATCTGCGGCGGCAACAGGCTTGCCGCTTCCACCTCGCCGTCCAGCAGCGCTTTGAGACGGGCGCCGAAGCCGCCGGTATTCACCACCTTGATGTTCTCGAGCGGCAGATATTTCTCCAGCCGGTACGGCACGTTGAAGTGGCTGCCCGCGCGCATGCCGACCGACACCGGCACGTCCTTGAGGTCTTCCGGCCGGCGGATGCGCGAATCCGGCCGCACGAAGATCGCCCACGGCGAGACCCCATAGGCGTCCGGCACCATCTTCCCCATGCCAGCGCTGGCATTGCAGATCGTGCCCCAGACGCAGGCGCCCTGGATGACCTCCCGCTTGTCCTGCGTATAGGGCTTGTCCTGCGGGCGTTGGAAATAGTTGAGATCCTTCCAGCTCGACTGCGTGCCGCGGAACGTCTTCCAGTCGAGGTCGACGTCGAGACCTTCGGCGGCGAAGAAGCCCTCCTGATGAGCAACGAAGTCGTAGAGCCCCATGCCTTTCGGGGCGACCGTCACGTGTCGCAAGCTGTTGGCCATGGCGATGTTCTCCCGGAACTCGCCGGCGAGCCATCGACCGCCGGCGGACAAGACTTCTGATGTGTAGCGCATTCCGCGCTGTGGATCACTGCTACCAATGTCGATGCGAGCCGGAACCGCCGGGGCCGCTGCCCACGCCGGCAGGCACGCGGATAAGCCATAAGCATCGCATGTTCGGATGCGGTGCGACGCCAGCGGCAGCGAAGAATGAGCGTGGCCCCGGCGAGCGTGGACCTCCATCCACCGCGCTGATAGCTTGCCGCGGCCGTCACGGCATCGAACAACAAAGAAACATCTCATCGGGAGGAATAATGCGGGCGAATGTCCTGGTGGTGCTTGCCGCGGCGGTGCTCGTCAGCGCGAGCGCAGCGGCGCAAACCACCGCCCTGACCCACGCCACAATGATCGACGGCAGCGGCGCGGCGCCGCAGCGCGACGTCACGATCGTGATGGAGGACGGGCACATCCGCGCGATGGCGCCCGGCCTTGCGGCACCGGCGAACGCAACCGTCGTCGATCTCACCGGGAAGTTCGTCGTGCCGGGCATCATCAACGGCCACGGCCACGTGGGTCCGCC
>DASSJW010000145.1:0-4793 GCA_035690995.1 Xanthobacteraceae bacterium | reverse complement strand
GCTGAAGGTCGGCATTCCGCGCACGCAGCCCTATCTGTTCGCTTCGTTCAAGGTCGCCATCACCCTTGCCTTCATCGGCGCCGTGATGTCCGAGACCATCGGCGCCAATGCCGGCCTGGGCCATCTGATGGTGCAGGCCGGCTCGAACTTCCAGATGCCGCTCGTGTTCGCCTGCCTGCTCGGCCTCGCGATCGAAGGCATCGCGATGTACGCCGTGTTCGCCTATGTCGAGTCCTATTTCACGCGCTGGGCCTTCCGCTCGTCCATGAGCGCGGCAGGTTGAACGCTTCGCTCTTGACGCCGGAATTCAATCCCGCTCGACTGCCGCCGGACTCGATAATCCAGGCGCTGCACGGCAAACGAGCGGCGGCCAGCGACTGCGACCTTCTTGATCTCCGCTTGCATCGAGGCGGGTGAACGAGCCGAAAATACCGGGCTCAAGCGATCAATGACCGACGGGCACGAGGAGCAACCATGCGCATAGGCAACGCGATCGTCGCAACCGGCATCTTGCTGTTGGCGGCCTTGTCCGGCATCGCATCCGCGGGTGCGCAAGCCACCGACGTTCGGTTCATCCTGGACTTCCTGCTGCAGGGGCAACAATCTCCATTCGTGCTCGGCCGGGAGCGCGGTTACTACGCCGCGCAGAAGGTCAACCTCGCGGCCTTCGATCCCGGCCGCGGCGGAGCGGACTCGATTACCAAGGTGGCGAGCGGCACGCACGATATCGGTTTCGGCGATCTCAGCGCCATGATCGAGTTCAACGCCAAGAACCCGGGACGCGAGTTGATCGCCGTCCTCCTGGTCTACGACCAGGCGCCGCTCAGCCTGATCTCGCTCAAGAAGGCCGGGATCGAGAAGCCCGCGGACCTCATGGGCCGCAAAGGCGGCGCCCCGACGGTCGACGCCACCTATCGCTTGTTCAACGTCTTCGCGCGCGTGAACGGGATCGATCCCGCGCGCGTGCAATGGGCGAACGTGCAGCCGCAAGTCCGTGAGCCGATGCTCGTGCGCGGCGACATTGATTTCGCCGCCGCCTGGGTGATGACGGCGGTCCCCTCGCTGCTCGGGCTCGGCATCAAGCGCGACGACATCAACGTCATCATGCTGCGCGACTACGGCGTCGACCTCTACGCCAACGTGGTGTTCACCACCCCCGCCTTTGCCAAGCAGCATCCGGACGCGGTGCGCGGATTTGTCAAAGCCACGATCCAGGCCTGGCAGAATGCGGCCGCCGATCCGGACGCGGCGATTGCGGCGCTCAAGAAGGCCGAAGCGCTGTCGGACCCGGCGGTCGAGCTGGTGCGGCTGAAATGGGCGCTCGACTTCGTCGTCACGCCCGGCGTAGGAAAAAGCGGAATCGGCAACGTCGACCCCGCGCGCCTGAGCAAGCACATCGACATCGTGACTGAGGGATTCCAGCTCCCCCGCAAGCTGCCGCCGGAGATGGTATTCGATCCGCAGTTTCTGCCGCCGGTTGCCGAACGCCAGATCGGGCAATGATCGCGACCCCGCCTGCGGCAATCCAGTGAATGGTGATCATGACCGATACCAAAACAACGTCCTCCGAGATCTACCGCAAACAGGGCATGGGGCAGCGCATCGGCTTCGGCCAGCGCCCGGCCGTGCTGATCATCGATATGCAGCACGACTTTTGCGACCCGGAGGCACCCACGACCCTGTGGCCATCGATCGGAGAGACCTATGCGCCGATCCGGCAGTTGTGCGCGAGCGCTCGGGCGCGGCGCGTGCCGGTGTTCTACACGCAGGGTTTGGTTGCCGGTGATGGCTCGTCGGCCGGTCTTTGGCGCTACAAGCAGCGTTATCACGCCGAAGGCCGCGTCCAGATCGATGGCAGCAAGGGCGCCGCGATCATCCCCGAGGTCGCACCCGAGCCGGGCGATCGCATCATCCGCAAGTGGCGGCCGAGCGCCTTCTTCCGCACCGACTTCGAGGTCTTTCTCGGCGTCTACGCCATCGACACTTTGTTGGTCTGCGGAACGAGCGTCAGCGGCTGCGTTCGCGCGACGGTCACGGATGCGTTCATGCGCGACATCCGCTGCATGGTGGTGCGCGAGGCGGTGGCGGATCGCACCCCGGCGGTCATGGAGGCCAATCTGTTCGACATGGACCAGAAGTATGCCGACGTGGTGCTGCTCGGCGAAGCCATGGACTACTTGAACAGCTTCGCCCTCAAGAACTGAGCAGACACGGAGCTTTCAGTCTCGCGCGCGCGGGGGCCGACCGTTTGCGGTCGCGCTTCTCACTGAGCGGGCGATTGGCTAACGTGTCGCCTCGCTGAAAACAATAACGGGAGGATGCCTTGATCATGACTGGACGCAACGCGCGCTGGACCAGTTTCGTTGCCGCAACCGCGGCTTTCTGCTGGTTGCTGCCAAGCGGGCTGGCTGCGCAGGATAAGCCGCTGACACCGGTGCGCGCGGCCTATGTTCCGGTCGCGACGTGGCTTCCCGCATGGGTTGCCCTGGACAAGGGCATCTTCGCGAAGCACGGCCTCGCGGTCACGTTGAGCCCGATCCAGAATCTGTCGCTGCTGCCCGGCACCGTCGGGCGGCAGTTCGAGTTCGCGGCATCAACCCCCACGGATCTCATCAAGGCGGTCGCCGGCGGCCTCGACGTGGTGGCGACCGCGGGGGAGGCCATCGAGGTCAAGAGCAATCCGACCACGCAGGTGATCGTACGCAAGGAGTCCGGGATCAAGAGCGCCGCCGACCTCAAGGGTAAGGCGATCGCGGCTCCCACCCTCGGGGCGGTGATCCATGTGGCGACGCTCTATTGGCTGAAGAAGAATGGTGTTGATCCGGCCTCGATCCGTGGTGTCGAGGTGCCATTCCCGAACATGGGCGACCAGCTCAAAGCCGGCAACGTCGACGCGGTCGAGGCGCTCGAGCCATTTGCCGGCGCCCTGCTCGCGGCCGGCAATGTCTCGCTCGGCGACCCGCTGTTGGCGGCCGGTGATGAGGTGCTGTTCCCGTTCTGGATATCCGACGGCGCCTGGGCTCGCGCCAACGGTCCTGTCATCAAGGCCTGGATCGACGCCCTGACCGAAGCGCAGAGCTACATGAATGCCAATCCCGCCGACACGCGCGCGATCCTTGCCAAGTATTCACGCCTGCCGCCCGAGGTCGTCGCCAAGGTGCCACTCCCGACCTATCGGTTCACCATCAAGCCGGACGAACTCGGGGTATGGATCGAGGTGCTGAAGGACCTCGGACAACTATCGGTGCCGGTCGACAAGGCCAAGATCGTGGTGACCGCCCCGTGAATGCAACGGGTGCGGGGCATCCGTCGGCAGCATTGCCTGATCTCGTTTTCTCCTGCCGGGATGTCTCGGTGGAATTGCCGCACCAGGACGGGGTACGGCGGATTCTCGCGGATATTTCGCTCGAGCTGCGTCGCGGCGAATTCCTGACCGTTGTGGGGCCCTCGGGCACCGGCAAGACGACCCTGTTGCGGGTGCTCGGTGGGCTGACGGCCAGTACACGCGGCGCCGTCCACGTGAATGGACGCCTGATCGACGGGCCGCCCGCGGATGTCGTCATCGTCTTTCAGGACTATTCCCACGCTCTGCTGCAGTGGCGCACGGTCGCCCGCAACGTCGCCTTCGGATTGGAAGGCAAGTTGCCGCGAAACCAGATCAGCGAGCGAGTGCGCGACGCGTTGCGGCTCGTCCGGCTGGACGGACACGAAGACGACTATCCATGGCAGCTTTCGGGCGGCATGCAGCAGCGGGTGCAGATCGCGCGCGCTTTGGCATTGCGCCCGGCCGTTCTGCTGATGGACGAGCCCTTTGCCGCACTCGACGCCATGACCAAGGCGACGTTGCAGGATGAGCTGCTCCGGCTTCGCGACGCGACCGGATCGAGCTTCGTTTTCGTCACCCACGATATCGAGGAGGCGGTCTATCTCGGCGACCGCGTGGCGGTGATCACCGGCGCGCCCGGCCGCATCGAGCGCACGGTCGCGGTCGATCTGCCGAAGCCGCGCGACCAGGTGGTCACCCGGCAGATGCCAAAATTCCTGGAGCTGCGCTACCTGCTCCATCAAGCGATCGGACAGACCGAGCATGCGTGAGTCGGGACGCATCCTGGGCCGCGTCAATTGGCTGGGCCTTGCCACCATCGCACTCGGCTTCGCGCTCTGGGAACTCCTGCTGCGGGCCGGCTTTGCGCAGTACCAGAATCTGCCGGCGCCTTCGGCGATCGCCAGCGGGCTGGCGGAAATCACAAGCAGCGGCCAGCTCCTCGCCGACACGCTGCATACGCTGCTGTCGGTCCTGGTCGGCTGGACGGCGGCGCTTGTCCTCGGCGTCGTGTTTGGACTGCTGCTCGGCGCATCGGGCACGCTGCGGCGCTATTCGCTGGCGTCGATCGAAATGCTGCGCCCGATGCCGGGCATCGCGTTCGCGCCCGTGGCGCTCTTGCTGTTCGGCTTCTCGCTGCAGATGGAATTGATGGTCATCATTCTGCCCGCGCTTTGGCCGGTGCTCATCAATACGATGGGCGCCGTGCTGGGCGTGCACGCCCGCCTGTTCGAAGTCGGGCGGACGTTCCGGCTCTCGCGGGGCGAGATCATGCGAAAGATCATGCTGCCCGCGGCCCTCCCCGGCGTCCTGGTCGGCGCGCGGCTGAGCATGACGCTGGCGCTGGTGCTGGCGATCGTGGCCGAAATGGTCGGCAACCCTGCCGGGCTCGGCTACGCAGTCGTGCGCGAGCAGCAGGCCATGCGTCCCGAACTTGTGTTCGCCTATGTGGTCGTCATCGGCGCGCTCG
>DASSJW010000144.1:0-5314 GCA_035690995.1 Xanthobacteraceae bacterium | reverse complement strand
ACTTGCCGCAAGTCATTCATAGGAACGTCAAATGCAAAGCCACACTAAAATCACAGACTTGCTAGTGTCCCTTTGTTTCCGACGTTCGTAAATGCGCGTCCTGCGAGATGATACGAACGTCGGAAACGGGACACTAGACCTTCTTCTGCCGCAGCGCCGCCACCTGGATCGGCGGGACCCACGGCTTGTCGGCCCAGGCCACGCCCTTGCGCGCCACCTGTGCGTCGATCAGGTAGGGCTTGCCTTCGACCGTATGCTTGCGGGCGCGCACCAGCGCTTCGCGCAGCTGCCCCGGGCTTTCGACCACCTCGCCGTCGACGCCGAAGCCCTTGGCGATCGCCGCCATGTTCATGTCGGGCTGACCCAGATAGTCGTGCACGAACTGTCCGGTCTGCATCATCCGTCCGCCCGGCACGTTGGCGATCACCCGCGAGTGCGGCCCGCCATAGGCGTGGTTGTTGTAGACGACGGTGATCACCGGGAGCTCGAGCCGCGCCATGTTCCACAGCGCCGTCGGCCCGAAGATGAACGAGCCGTCGCCGACGAGACAGATCACCTGCTGGTTCGGACGCGCGAGCTTCACTCCCGCCGCGGTGCCGACGCCGGAGCCGAGATGAGCGCCGTAATAGAAGAACAGCTCGCGCCCGCCGATCGGATTGAAATCGAACGAGTGCAGCGCGACCGAGCCCGCTTCGTGGACGATGATGGCGTCCGGATCGGCAAATTTCGCGATCTCCCAGGTGAGGCGATCGGCGATGATCGGGCTCTGGTCCCAGTCCGGATTGTTGACCACCTGCGCGCGCGCGGACTTCGCCCATTCGCTGAACTTGCGCACGTCACCCGTGCGCTCGACCGCCTTCTGCCGCAACGCCGGGGTGAGCAACTGCTCCACCGCCGCGATCAGGTCGTCGAGCCCATAGCCGACGTCGCAAACGAGCGGCACCTCGGTGAGCATGACATTGCCCATGCTGCCGTGGTCGATCCGCATGTCGATGAATTTCGGCCCGCGCGGCACGAGCGGCGTGGGGCCGTTGTGCTGGAACTTGTTGCCGACATTGATGATCACGTCGGCGCTCTTCGGGTAATTGAGCGAATTGAGACTGTTGCCGGCGAGATTCCCGACCCAGAGCGGATGCGTCTCCGGGAAATTGGCATAGAGCTGGCGCACCTGCGTGACCGGCATGCCGAGCATCTCGGCAAGCTTCACCGCCTTCGCCGTCGCCTTGGTCTTGTAGATCTCGTCGCCGACGACCATCAGCGGCATCCGCGCCTCGACCAGGAGCTTCGCGGCGCGCTGGAGCTCGTCGGGATTGGGCCGCACGCGCATGCGCGGATCGACCAGCTCCTGCGCGATGATTTCGGTACGGACCCGCTCGTCGTTGAAGTCGGAGTGCCAGGAGATGTAGGCGGGGCCGTAGGGCGGCGTCCATGCCGCCTTGAAGCCGCGGCGGACGGTTTCCGGGATCATGTCGGCGCGGCGCGCGAGCCAGCTGTATTTGGTGATCGGCTGGACGATCTGCTCCTGGTTCGGCACCTCCTCGAACCCGTCGCGCCCGGCGCGCCGGGTCTGGTCGGTGCGATAGGAGTAGACGACGAGCGGCGTCTGCTCCTTGAAGGCGTTGAACATCTGTCCGATCGCGTTCGCCATCCCGACGACCGCGGCCTGCATGACGATGGCGGGCTCGCCGGACGCCTTGATGTAGCCCGCCGCCATGGCGGCGCCCGGGCCTTCATGCGGGGTGAGGATGTATTTGAGCTGCGGCCGATCGACCAGCGCCTCGTAGAACTGCGCATCCTCGCTGGCGGAGTTGCCGAACACATATTTTACGCCGCAGGCGATCAGCTGCTCGGCAAAGGCGGCGCCGCCGGGGCCCTGGAAGGGTTTGACGCCGGCGACGACACTCGCGGCGGGGCCGCTCGCCGCTGGCGCCGCTGCGGGCGCAGCCGGAGCCGGATTGGGTTGCGGACCGGCGCCCTGCGCGTAACTGACCGAGGTCACCGCGGTCAGCACCGATTGCGCGGCGGTCGCCGTCAGTCCGGCTTTGGTCAGGCCGCCGACGAACCGGCGCCGCGATATCGAATGCGACAAGTATTGCGCAACCAGCTCTCTCATTGTTCGCTCCCTCAAGTCTCGGCTCGGCGCAAGGTGCGGGCACTTATTTGGTTTGCGTGGCGGGCTTGGCGTTCGGACCGAAATCGGTGCCGAGATAGTCGGCCATCAGCGTGATCTCATCCTGCGTCCACAGTCCGCCGCGTCCGATCATGCGGTAGATCGCGGCTTCCCATCCGCGACGATCCTGCCGCTGATCGCGAAACATCGCGTCGGTATGGCACTGGAAGCACTTGCTCATCACGACGCTGCGGCCGGGATGTTGCGGGGCATTTTCCTGCGCCGACGCCGGCGGCGCCAGGAACGGCAGCGCACATGCGGACACAAGAGCGAGATTTCGCCAGACCATCATCGCGTTTCTCCCCGGGCGTTTTTTTAGCTCGATGCAGCCGTGTTCGTATCGACCGACTACGGGATCGAATCTTATTCCACGACCTGCCCAGGCGCCAGTGATCGGCGTCCAGCGAGCCGTGTTGTTCTACAGGCCGTCAGACTTTTTCTGCCAGCGCCGCATCGAGAAGCCGACGGCACTCCGTCAGGTCGCGCAGCGCCGCCTGCAGTTTCTGCGCGTCGGCGCGGGTGAGGCCGCCGGCCGCCGGCGCGAAGGCCGCGGGCACATCCGGTTTGGCGGATTCGGAGACCGCCGTCCGCTCGCCATCGTCGGGACCGCGCAGCGGTGGCGCGCGCACCGCCTCGACGCGCTCGTCGGCGTCGGGCTGTTCAAGCGCTTCATCCTCTTCCACCGCCCGGTGGACGGGCTGCGGCGCACCCGGCTGCCAGACATTCTGCACGAAGCGCACGCCCTGCTCGCGTAGCAGGCGCTGGACGCCGCGAATGGTGTAGCCCTCGCCGTAGAGCAGATGGCGGATACCGCGCAGAAGATCGAGGTCGTCCGGCCGATAGTAGCGGCGCCCGCCCCCGCGCTTCATCGGCTTGATCTCGCGGAAGCGGCTCTCCCAGAACCGCAGCACGTGCTGCGGAACATCGAGCTCCTGCGCCACTTCGCTGATGGTTCGGAATGCGTCCGGCGCCTTCTCCACCGCCGCCCTGCTCCCTCAGCCTTTAGGTTAAGCCTATTTCCGCGCTTCGGGATCGCTGTTGATGCGCTGCTTGAGAATGGCCGAAGGCTTGAACACCATGACCCGGCGCGGCGAGATCGGAACTTCCTTGCCGGTCTTGGGATTTCGCCCCACCCGTTGGCCTTTCTTGCGCACCACGAACGAGCCGAATGACGACAGTTTCACCGTCTCGCCCCGCTCCAGGCAGTCGGTGATCTCCTTCAAGACCAGCTCGACGAGCGTGGCCGATTCGGTGCGCGACAATCCTACCTTCTGGTAGACCGCCTCGCACAAATCTGCGCGTGTGACCGTTTTTCCCGTCATCGCCAGCCCCGCCTTCGGCGATCAAGATATCTCTCTGAATTATCTGACGATATTCGGTCGGACCGGAGCGGTCAACGGGGCCGGATGGGAAGATTTGGGCAGTCGGCTCACCAGCGCAGCAGCGTTGCCCCCCAGGTGAACCCCCCGCCCATGGCTTCCAGCATGACCAGATCGCCGCGTTTGATGCGTCCATCGGCGACCGCGGCGGTGAGCGCCAACGGAATCGATGCCGCCGAGGTATTGCCGTGCTTGTCCACGGTGGTGACCACCTTCTCCGGCGCGATTCCGAGCTTCCTCGCGCTGTCGTCGATGATCCGTTTGTTGGCCTGGTGCGGCACAAACCAGTCAACATCGTCAGCGGTATAGCCCGTGGTCTTAAAGGCTTGCTCAATCACATCGGTGATCATCGCCACGGCGTGCTTGAACACCGCGCGGCCTTCCATGCGAAGGTGCCCGACGGTCTGGGTCGATGACGGTCCGCCATCGACATAGAGCTTGGCCTTGTGACGCCCATCCGATCGCAGGTGCGAGGTGAGGATACCGCGATCCTCGCGCGTGCCGGGCATCTGCTGCGCGTCCAGGACGACCGCGCCGGCGCCGTCGCCGAACAGCACGCAGGTGGTGCGGTCGTTCCAGTCGAGGATGCGCGAGAACGTCTCCGAGCCGATCACCAGCGCCCGCTTGAAGGCGCCGGTCTTGAGCAGGCCGTCGGCGGTCGCCAACCCGAATACGAAACCCGAGCACACCGCCTGCAGATCGAAGGCGGCGCCATGGGTGATGCCGAGACCGGCCTGCACCGAGACAGCGGCGGCAGGAAACGTATTGTCGGGCGTGGACGTGGCCAGCACGATCAGATCGATCGACTGTGCGTCGACCCCGGCGGCGGTCAGCGCGGCGCGCGCCGCGGCGATCGCCATATCGGACGTATTTTCCCCCTCCGCCGCGATGTGGCGCTCCCGGATGCCGGTGCGCTGCGTGATCCATTCGTCGGAGGTATCCACCATCCGCGACAGTTCGGCATTGGGGAGGACGCGGCGCGGCAGGTAGCTGCCGCAGCCCAGGACAACCGACCGCAGCATGGTCACGAGGCTGCTCCCCCGACGGCGCGGGGCGGCACCGCCTCGCGCTGGTGGCGCGTGAGGCTGCGGTCGATCTTGGCGAGCAATTCGCGGCGAACCATGTCGTAGCCGAGGTCGACGGCGCAGGCGAAGCCCTCCGCGTCGGTGCCGCCGTGGCTCTTGATGACGATGCCGTTGAGGCCGAGGAACACGCCGCCGTTCGACTTGCGCGGGTCCATCTTCTGGGCCAGCGCGCCAAACGCGCCCCGCGCCAAGACGTAGCCGAGCTTCCTGATCAGCGAGCGGTTCATCTCGCGCCTGAGCAACTGGCTCAGCTGGCGGGCGGTGCCCTCCGCTGCCTTGAGCGCTATGTTTCCGGAAAACCCTTCGGTCACCACCACATCCACCGTCCCCTTGCCGATATCGTCGCCCTCGACGAAGCCGACATACTCGAATTGCGGCCACTGGCCGGCGCGTAGGATCTGCCCGGCCTCGCGCACTTCCTCGAGTCCCTTCACTTCCTCGACCCCGATATTGAGGAGGCCGACCGTCGGCCGGTCGAGACCGAATAGCACTGCCGCCATGGCGCTGCCCATAGCGGCCATATCGACCAGATTCCCGGCGTCAGCGCCAATCGAGGCGCCGAGGTCGAGCACGATGGAGCGGCCCCGCAGCGTCGGCCAGATGGCCGCGATGGCGGGGCGTTCGATCCCGGCCATGGTGCGCAAATCGATCTTGGCCATCGCCATCAATGCGCCGGTGTT
>DASSJW010000143.1:0-3042 GCA_035690995.1 Xanthobacteraceae bacterium | reverse complement strand
GAGGTCATCCGCGCCGAGCGCGACTTTTATCGCGCGGCCGCGGCGGCCGCCGGCATCAAAATGGAGTAATCCGGCCGTGCGTTGGACGTGTGCAAGGTGCCCTTGATCGAAGATCACGAGCGACCCATTGCGGCATCGCATACGGGTTTTCACCGCTGCCCTTGTTTCAATCATCGTCGCTGCGCGCGATCGCGGCGGCGGGGTTGTCCCGATCGCAATGCAGTCGATCTCCACGTCGAAGGGGCCATGTCAGGCGGAGACGCAGATGGGGCTGCAGGCCGGCGGGGCTGACGGAAAATATCGGGATAGACCGCGTTGACGGTCCGCAAGTGCCCGGCGTCCGTGCAACAGACCGTGCGCTCGATGACCCGCTGCTGTGCGCCGAGATGGCGCGACGCCACATGCGCGACTGACGCCTCCATTGATCGCAAGAAGCCATGGGTCGCCGGAACACCCGGCAGCGGCTTTTTTTCAGCCCGGCTTTGTCCGATAGTGGCCGCCGGTGGCGATCGGCATGCCACGGCCAACCGCTGGCGAAGACCGGCGGCGGAGGAGGGAGGGAAGCCGAATGCGTTCGTTCTTCCGCGCTTTGGTACGCGTGCTCTCTTTTGCTGTCCTCGCGACGGTCATCCCCGCCGCGGCGCAGGATTACCCGTCACGGCCCGTGACCATCGTGGTCGGCTATACGCCCGGCGCCACCAGCGACCTCGTCGCGCGCACCATCGGCGAACGGCTCAATGCCGCCTGGGGCCAATCCGTGATCGTGGACAACCGCTCGGGCGTCGGCGGCAATATCGCGGCGGCCTATGTGGCCCGCGCGCAGCCCGACGGCTACACCCTCATGGTCGGCACCGACGCGATGATGACCACCAATGTCTACCTCTACAAGAACGCGCCGTTTGATCCGGTCAAGGACTTCGCGCCGGTGATCTACGCCGGGGCGAACATCATCTGCCTCGCGGTCAACACCAGCGCCGGCTCACCGCACCATCTTGCCGGCGAACTGCTGCGGCAGAAGACCGGCATCGACATCGTCCATGTCCCTTACCGCGGGGGCGGGGCCACCATCAATGATCTGCTCGGCGGCCACATCAAGGTCGCGTTCCTCAGCCTGTCGACCGCCGTGCCGCATCTGACCACCGGCAAGATCAAGATCATCGCGGTGGTGGAGAAGACTCGCTACCCGGCCATGCCCGACGTCCCGACGATCGGCGAAACCGTTCCCGGATTCGAAATGTCGTCTTGGCACGGCATATTCGCGCCGGCCGCGACGCCTGCGCCTTTGATTGCGCGTCTCAATGCGGCGATCCGAAGCGTGCTGATGATCGAGAGCGTAAAGGAGAAGCTCGGCGTCCTCGGCGTCGCGGTGGCGACCAGCACGCCGGAACAGCTTGCCGACATCGTCAAGACCGGGCTCACGGCGCGCGGCGAGCTCGTCAAGGCCGCCAATATCCAGCCGGAATGAACACGAGGCGCCGATCATGTTGCGAACCGTAGCGCTGGTTGCCGCTTCAATCGTGCTGGCGCTGGGTTGCATCCTCGCCCGCGCCGACAGCGAATATCCCAACCGGCCCGTGCGCCTGATCGCGGCCGCGGCGCCGGGCGGCAATCCCGATGTGCTCGCGCGGCTGCTGTCGCAGAAGCTCTCCGGCGGGTTCGGCAAGGCCTTCGTGGTGGAGAACGTTCCCGGCGCCGGCGGCGTGGTCGCGGCGAAGATGGTGGCCGCCACGCCGCCCGACGGCCATGTGCTCATGCTCGGTGATTCCGGCGCGATGGCGATCAATGTGGTGCTCAATCCAGATCTCGGTTACGACCCCCTGCGGGATTTCACCCCGATCACGGCGCTGGTGACGGTCCCGACCGTGCTGGTCGTGCACCCCTCGGTGCCGGCCCGGACGCTGCAGGAGTTCATTGCCCTCGCGAAATCGAAACCCGGTCAATTGGCTTACGGCTCGGCCGGACCCGGATCGATCCATCACCTCACGATGGCGATCTTCGCCGCGCAAACCGGCATCGATCTCCTGCACGTGCCCTATCGCGGCGGAACCGCCCTCGTCGGCGGCCTCGTCAAAGGCGAGGTGCAGGCCGGATGGTCGGGCGTGCCCAATGTGCTGCCGCTGATCGAGGATGGCAGGCTTCGGGTTCTCTGCATCAGCACGCAGCAGCGCTCGAAATCGGTCGCCGATGTGCCGACGGCCATCGAGCTCGGCATCGCGGGGTTCGACTATGCCACCATGATGGGTCTGCAGATGTCGGCCGGAGGGTCGCGCGATCTCGTCGCGCGCCTGCAGTCGGCGGTGGCCAAGGCGTTGCGCGAGCCTGATATGGTGGATCGCATGGCCGCGCTCGGCATGGATCTGCAGGAGAATGGAACTGCGGACTACGTCAAGTTCATGCAGGACGATATCGATCGCTATCGAACGGCGATCAGGAATTTCAAGCTGCAGGTCAATTGAGAGACGAATGCCCGACTTGCGCATTTACGGCGTCGCCCGCACCCGCGCCTTCCGCGCACTCTGGATCGCGAAAGAGCTCGATCTCGACTACGAGCACATTCCGATCGAGATCGGCCTGGCCGGCGCGCGCAAGGCGGAGTACCTGGCGATCAATCCCAACGGCCGCCTGCCGGCGATCGACGACGGCGGTTTCGTCCTGTGGGAATCGCTCGCCATCACGCTCTATCTCGCCAAGAAGCACGGCCGGCTCTATCCGGCGACGCTCGAAGGCGAGGCCAAAGCCTGGCAATGGAGCCTGTGGTCGGTGCAGGAGGTCGACCGCGGCGTCAACATCTGGTCGTTGCATGCCGTACGGCTTCCGCCCGAGGACCGCGACCCGCAGCGCCTCGCCGAAGCGCTCAAGGTGCTTGAGCCGCCGTTCAAGGTGCTCGAGGCGGCGCTGGCGGAGCGTCCTTACCTGCTGGGCGACGCATTCACCGTCGCCGATCTCAACGTTGCCGCCGTCATCAGCCGGGCCATCGACATGGACCTGGCAGCGATGCCGCAGATGGGAGACTGGCTCAAGCGCTGCCTCGAACGTCCGGCG
>DASSJW010000142.1:0-8915 GCA_035690995.1 Xanthobacteraceae bacterium | reverse complement strand
AAGATATCTTCGAGCGTGGCGAGCCCGTGCTCACAGCGGTCTTGGCGTCCGGAGCAGAGCCCAAATGGGCCACGCTCGCGGTCTACCTCGAATTTCTCTCCGCCTTTCCCGACAGCCATATCGCCCGAAAGCATGGCATCGCAACGGCGGAGGACGTATGCCGCGCTGCGTCGCGATATCATCGGCGCATGCGGTCCCTGGAAAAGCCGGCCGCTCTCCTCGCCGATCTTCTGGCCTGGGATGCGTTGCTGAAAGAGCGAGGCATCAATCCCGGAACGAGCGCGGACCTCACGGTCGCGACCTTATTTGCCCACCGGCTGCGGACCATCTTGCCGTCGGCTCGCAACAATGGTTGACTTTGAAACGCGGACAATGTCCGCCGCTATCTGGCTAACCGGTCCGGCCCATTCAAGCCGGGCGCTGACAACAAGGGTAGCCGTTCAGCCGAATGCCGACGACTTCGGGGTTCGGACGGAGGTTTTTCTTTCCTTGGGAGGAGATGGCGATGGCAAAGATCAACGGAGTCTGTGTCGGTGAATCGCTCGTTGGCGAGGGGAACGAAGTAGCCCACATCGATCTCATCATGGGTCCGCGTGGAAGCGCGGTTGAATCGGCATTCACCCATGCTTTGACCAACAACAAGGACGGCTTCACGTCGCTGCTGGCCGTCATAGCGCCGAATTTGCTCTGCAAGCCCCCTACGATCCTGTTCAACAAGGTGACGATCAAAGGGGCCAAGCAGGCCGTGCAGATGTTCGGCCCGGCTCAGCACGCGGTGGCCAAGGCGGTCGCCGACAGCGTCGCGGAAGGGGTCATTCCACAAGACGAAGCCGACAATCTTTTCATTTGTGTCGGCGTATTCATCCACTGGGAAGCCGCCGACGACAAGAAGATCCAGGACTACAATTATCGCGCCACCAAGGAAGCGATCGCGCGCGCCGTCAACGGCGAGCCGAAGGTGTCCGAAGTCGTCGCCAAGCGCGATCAGGTCAAGCACCCGTTCGCCGCCTAGGATCGCGCTGCTCAGCGGATTCAGTTTGCCTCGGCAAGTCGGGCCCGCCCGGCTTGCGCAAACGCGCACGGAGAGACAGACCGAACCGGTCGCCGGCCGGCCATCCCAGCCGCATCCGGGCCTCGCTCGTCACAGCATGGCGATGTCGCTGCCACTCAATCGGCCGTCATGAAGGCATGATGCGACCAGCGCGCCGGCAATTCCGGCGCGCTTGAGCGCGACAAGGTCGACGGCATCGCGCACGCCTCCCGCGGCATAAACCTCGCGGCCCTGCGCAAGATCGCGAATGCGGCAAAGCCGGTCGAGGTCAGGTCCGGCGCCGCTGCCCACCCGGGCCAGGGTCATCGCAATGACCGTGTGCGGCCAGCAATCTGCGTCATCCAACAACGCAAGCGGGCCTTGATATGACGGCCCCCGGAAGTCGAGCGACAGCGCGATGCGTGTATCGCCCGCGAAGTGACGGACAAGCGCGGCGTCGACCTGGGACTCGCTGCCAAGCACCAGCGTGCCCCAACCGGCGTCGAGCCAGTTCTGAGCGCTGCCGCGTACACAGATGCCGTTGTCGACCCAGAGCGCCAGCTGCGGAAATTGGGCTCTCAACCGGATCAGCGCGGCCCGATTGTCTTCCCTGCCCGCGATGGCATCGAGGTCCGCCACATAGAGGGTCTTAAACGCGTGGATCGACAACAACCCGCGCGCGACATCCACCGGATCGCTCGTTGCGGACAGCGGAGTTACAATTGGCCGATACTGTTCGCGTTGCCCCATCCGGGCGCGAACCACGACGCCACCCATGACATCGATGACGGGAATAATCTCCATGCGCTGTCCATCTCCCGAAACGATGCCATAGTCTATAGGAAGCCATGATCGGCAGCCCGCGGAACAGTACATGAGTGTCGTCGTCGGATGGGACGTCGGGGGCGCCCACCTCAAAGCCGCCCGCGCGGAGAACGGCCGAATCGTCGACGCCATCCAGGTGGCGTCGCCGCTCCGGCTCGGCCTCGAACGGCTGGCGCAGTCGTTCGTCGAAGCCAAGGCGAAAATCGGGACCGCTGACCTTCACGCCGTCACCATGACCGGCGAGCTCGCCGATACGTTCGCGTCCCGCATCGACGGGGTCGAGCAGCTGTCGGAGCTGGCGATGCGCGAGCTCGCTCCGGCCCGGGTATCCCTCTATGCCGGCCGGAGCGGCTTTGTTGAGCCGCAAGCCGCGCGGCAGCATGCGGACGACATCGCATCGGCCAACTGGTTCGCCAGCGCCTCCCTCGCGGCCCGCATTGCGCGTACGGCCCTGTTCGTGGACATGGGCTCGACGACGACCGACCTGGTGCCGCTCGTGGACGGCGCAATCGCGGCGCGCGGATACACCGATGCCGAGCGGCTGGCGGCCGGTGAGCTGGTCTATACCGGCCTGGTGCGAAGTTTCGTGATGGCGGTCGGCGATCGCGCGCCGTTCGCCGGCCATTGGTCGACGCTGGTCAATGAATATTTCGCCAACATGGCCGACGTGCATCGCATTCTCGGACGCCTCCCGGATGATGCGGACCAGATGGCGACCGCCGATGGCCGCGCCAAGACGGTGCAGGCATCGCGCGCACGGCTGGCGCGCATGGTCGGGTGTGACGTGGCTCACGCCAGTGAAGGCGCGTGGTCGACATTGGCGGAGTGGTTTGCCGAGCGGCAAATTCGCACCATCATGGACGGCGCCATGCTGGTGCTGTCGTGCGGGAACATGCCTGCCGACGCGCCAATACTCGGAGCCGGCATCGGTGAGGCGGTGGTGCGAGAGGTCGCACGGCGACTTGGGCGCAAATACGTGTCGTTCGATAGCATCCTCGACGTCGCGCCCGCTGCCCGTGGGAGGGCATCGCACTGCGCGCCTGCCGCCGCTCTCGCCGCGCTTGCGTCGACGTCAAACGGCTGGTGAAGCCGGGAGGATTTTGGCCCCGCCCGCGTTTCCGCGGCCGGAGTTTCCGGAAGGGGTTAGCTTCACTCCGTCGCGGCTTGTAGAACCGCTTCCGATACGGCGATGTTGAGCTCGAACGCCGACATTGCCCCCAACACGACACTTTCCGTGTCGGCGATCTCGGCGGCGACCTCATTCAGCGCCGCCCGATAGCTGCGCTTGAAGGCGCTCGCATCGACGATGTCGGGGAAAGCATAGAAGGAAAGCTCGTGCGACCCGAGGCCGGGCGCCCGTGCAAGCACCCGCCGAAGGATTTGGCCGCCGCTCAGATCGCCGAGATACCGCGCATAGGCATGGCCGATCAACTGCGTAGCGTCGCCTTGTGCCGCTGCCGCAACGCTCAGCCCGTATTGCGTGCCGGCCGGCAACAGCGCAAGCGAACGAGCCCATTCCCTTCCATAGAGAGCCTGTAGATCAGCCTCCAATGCTTGCGCACGGTAGACCTCGCGGCGCGCAACCGCTCGCACTCCCGGCGTCTGCCGGTGCCGCTCCAGTCCCGCCTCCATCTGCCGATAGGCCGGCAGCAGGTTGCGAAGGAAGAGCGCATAACGGTAGCGGCTAGCCTTTCCGCGCAGAACGTCGTTGATGATTCCGGATCGTTCCGCCCGGGTGTGCAGCGCCTGCGTACGCTCGCGAAGAGTGTTCGCGAGGTCGCCGCTTGATGCCGTCGGATCACGCGCCGCGCCATCGGCGGCGTTCGAGCCACGGAATGTCCCCGTCGTCATCAGACGCCCCATACCACGAGAGTTTTGCTCAAGTCACGCCGGAGACAGCATGATGTGCCAGTTGCCTTACGCGCGCTGGTGTTGTGGAGGCCGGCGTCAGAGCGGAGCTCCGCATCGCCGTTGCGCCTGCAGGCGCTTGGCGGAATGTAGCGATCTGGCAACGGCTCTTATTGCGAGGAGTTGGCCGGCGGGATATGGGCCAAAAAAAACAAAGCGGGAACGCGGTAGCGGCCCTTTGATTCGAGTCAATGATCCGGCACCTGAAACCAGCATGATGCAGACATCCGCATGACTTAAGCTCCGCAAATGCCGCCGGCGCCCGCTTTGGAGACTTGCGGCGCCGCGCCTGATCGTTGGGCATGCACCTCCATTGCGGGGCGAGGACGAGTGCTGATGGAATTCGAATCCTTGCTCTCCCGCGTTGCGCTCGCACTTGGCATCGGTCTGCTGATAGGCCTTGAGCGCGGGTGGCGCACGCGCACGGCCGAGTCCGGCAGCCGCGCGGCCGGGGTGCGCACCTTCGCGATTTCAGGCCTGCTCGGCGGCATTGCCGGTGCGATTGCTCAAATCTTCAGCGCCCCAGGTGGAAGTATCTTCCTGTCCGTCAGTTTCGCCGCTTATGCCGCAGTCATGACCACGTTTTGTCGTGACGAAAACGTGGCTGAGGGCACTTTTTCGGCGACCACCGCGATTGCCGGCTTGCTGACTTTCACTCTCGGCGCCTATGCGATCATCGGCGACCAACGCATAGCTGCCGCAGCCGCGATCGCCGCGACCGGTCTGCTCGCCATCCGAGAAGAGCTTCACGGTCTTGTCGAGAAGATCACTTGGCCGGAGCTGCGGTCCGGGCTCCTGCTCCTTGCCATGACGTTCATCGCCTTGCCCCTGATCCCCAGCGAGCCGATTGGACCATTTGGCGGCGTGAACCCGCGGGAGGTATGGATCATCGCCATCCTTCTCGCCTGCGTATCATTCGTAGGCTATGCGGCCGTGAAATACCTCGGTGCAAGCCGCGGCGTGTTGCTCGCGGCCGCGGCGGGAGGCCTCGTATCGTCGACCGCGGTGACCGTGACGAATGCCCGGCGCGCGGCTGCCCACGAAGGTTCACCAGAGCTTCTTGCAGCCGGCGTATCCGTTGCAACGGCGGTGTCCTTCCTCCGTGTGTTCACGCTTGCCGCCTTGCTGCAGCCAAAGCTTCTGATCGTGATCGGGCCGGCATTGATTGGTGCCGCTGCTGCAGCCGTCGGCATCGCCATGGTCTCGTCGTTCTGGCGCAACCCCGGCGCGTATGAGCTGAAGGTGACAAAATTTCGCAATCCTTTCGGGTTTTGGTCCGTCACCGGGTTAGCCGTGTTCCTGGGCACAATCATCGTGCTCGGCCGGGCGGTGGGAGAAAGATTCGGAGCCGAAGGCGCAATCGTCGGCGCGATCGTGGTAGGGCTCGTCGACGTGGACGCGGCGACCATCTCGATGGCGCGACTGCCGTCACACATGCTGTCGTCCGACGGTGCTGCCTATGCCATTCTCGCGGCGGTCGCCAGCGATACCGTCAGTAAGGTTGCCATTGGGGCGGTCATCGGCCGTGGTCGCTTCGCGGCGGAGATCGGCATGATGGCGGTCCTTTGTCTGACCGTTGCTGGAGCTATTCTGGGGCTGACTATTGTTCTGCTGGCAGGACGATTTGGATGATTCCTTCAGGTGAAAGGGGCAAGTCTTGAGCGCACGGCAGAGCTGGTTGACGACAAGAGACGCCAATCGCGATGCGAGCGGCGGCGGTCATCGAATGCCGCTGCGCGATGAGCGATCTCCGACACCCGTCGCCCTCGCTTGCTTCTAGGCTAATCTGACCGATGTCGACCTATCGACTCGACAAGCTGTTTTCGCCGCGATCAGTGGCGGTCGTGGGGGCAAGCCCGCGCGAGACCTCGCCGGGCCGCGCCGTATTGAGGAATCTTCGCGCGGCGGCCTTCGAGGGATCGATTGATCTCGTCAACCCGCGCTACGCCGAGATCGAAGGTATTCCAGCCGTCAAGACCATTGAGGACCTGCCGCAGGCGCCCGATCTGCTTGTGATCGCAGCGCCGCCGCCATCGGTGCCCGGCATTGTGAGGGCGGCGGGGGAAAAAGGCGCCGCGACCGCGATCATCATCACCTCCGGACTCGGCCACGGTGCCGGCTCGCTCGCCGAGGCCTGCGAGCAGGCGGCCCGCGCGACCGGCCTACGATTGGTCGGCCCCAACTGCCTTGGGGTCTTGTCGTCGCGCGCCAAGCTCAATGCGAGTTTCGCCGCCCGCATGCCGCCTACCGGCGATCTCGCCCTGCTCTCACAATCCGGCGCGATCACTGCGGGCCTGGTCGAATGGTCGGCGGCGCACAATATCGGCTTCTCGGCGGTCGTCTCGCTTGGAGACAAGATCGACGTCGACTTCGCCGACCTGCTCGATTTCTTCGCGCTCGACGGCATGACGCGGGCGATCCTTCTGTACGTCGAGTCCATCAACAACGCCCGTAAATTCATGTCGGCGGCGCGCGCCGCCGCTCGGATCAAACCTGTCGTGGTGGTCAAGTCCGGCCGCCATGCCCAAGGCGCCAAGGCAGCGCAGACGCATACCGGCGCGCTCGCCGGTTCGGATGCGGTCTACGACGCGGCGTTCCGGCGCGCCGGCCTGTTGCGGGTGCTCGATCTCGACGAGTTGTTCGCTGCAGCCGAGACGCTCGGGCGGGTGCGGCCGTTTCTGGGCAAGCGTCTGGCGATTCTCACGAATGGTGGTGGCATCGGCGTGCTCGCCGTCGATCGGCTCGTGGATCTCGGCGGGACGCTCGCCGGCCTTTCCCCGGACACCCTGAAGCGGCTCGATGCGACGCTTCCGCCGATCTGGTCGCGCGCAAATCCCGTCGACATCGCCGGCGACGCCGATGCTGCCCGCTACACCTTCGCCCTCGAGCGGCTCATCGAAGATCCGGGGAACGATGCCATTATGATTATGAATGTTCCGACCGCCCTCGCCTCCGCCCCGGACGCCGCGCGATCGGTTGCTGCCGCCGCGCAGGCGCACCGCAATAGCTTGATCCGGCCGAAGCCGTTCTTTGCCGTCTGGATCGGCAGCAGCGATGCGGTCACGCCGATCTTCGAGGCAGCCAGCATTCCCAGTTACGCGACCGAATCGGATGCGGTCCAGGGTTTCATGCATCTCGTGCACTATCGGGAAGCGCTCGAAGCTTTGATGGTGACGCCGCCGAGCCTGCCGCAGGATTTCAAGCCGGACCTCGCGACCGCGCGGGAGGTGGTCGGAAATGCAGTGCAGCGCGGATCCACTTGGCTCGATCCGATCGAGGCGACGCGGCTGCTTGCGGCCTATTCCATTCCGACCGCTCCCGTGGTGCTCGTCCGCAATGCCGATGAAGCTGCGGCGGCAGCGGCCCCGTTCCTGGCTGAGGGCTCGGGTGTGGTGGCAAAAATCCTTTCACCGGACATCGTTCACAAATCCGAGGTCGGCGGCGTACGGCTCAATCTCACCAGCGAGCGCGCCGTGCGCGAGGCTGTCGTGGATATCCTCGGGCGCGCGCGGGCGGCGAGACCAGACGCGGCCCTCACCGGAGTGACGATCCATCCGATGATCTTGCGCCCGAAAGCGCGTGAATTGATCGCTGGAATTGCCGACGATCCGACCTTCGGCCCCGTCATCGTATTCGGCCGTGGTGGCACCGCGGTTGAGGTCATCGGCGACAAAGCGCTGGCGCTGCCGCCGCTCGATCTCGAGCTGGCGCACGCGCTGATCGCCCGCACCCGCGTGTCCCGCGTGCTAAAGGCATACCGCAACGTGCCGGCAGCGGACACCGATGCCGTCGCACTTCTCCTCGTCAAGCTCGCGCAGCTCGCGGCCGATCTTCCGGAGGTGCGGGAAGTCGATCTCAACCCCGTGCTGGCCGACCAGAACGGCCTCATCACCGTCGATGCCCGCGTTGCAGTGGCGCCACTCAAGCCTGCGCGCCACGGCCCATCGGGCCATCCGCGTTTTGCCATCAGGCCCTATCCTAAGGAATGGGAGAGACGCGTTCGGCTCCGGGAGGGAACCGAGATTCTGGTGCGCCCGGTGCGGCCGGAGGACGAACCGCTGTATGGGCCGTTTTTCGCTGCAGTCACCCAGCAGGACTTGCGGCTGCGGTTCTTCGCGCCGGTGAAAGAGTTCGGCCACAGCTTCATCGCGCGCTTCACCCAGATCGACTACGCGCGGGCCATGGCATTCATCGCGATCGAGGAGTCGTCCGGCAAAATGCTCGGCGTGGTGCGATTGCATGCCGACGCGAATTACGACAGCGGCGAATACGCCATCCTCGTCCGCTCCGATCTCAAGGGGCGCGGACTGGGCTACCTGCTGATGCAAATGATCATAGAATATGCCCGCGCTGAAGGCATCAAGAGCATCGAAGCACAAGTGCTGAGCGAGAACAGCGCAATGCTCGCCATGTGTAGGGAGCTCGGTTTTGCCATCACACCCGATCCGCGCGATCCTGACACTTGCTTGGTGAAGCTTGCGCTCAGGAACTGACGGGCGGACCGAATGACGAACCCTTCAGCGCGGGCGAGCAAGACTACAGGAACGCAGCGAGCGCGGCTGCGGTCTATTTCAGGGGGCAACGCGCGGCGACTCAAGCATTAGGCGCGTCAAATTGCGGGCATCGACTCCGTCATAATCACCCGCATGCGGTTCGGTCCCTCCCGCCGGGTCCGGCCGCTGATCGAACGCGGTATCCGTCAGCTCGATATCGTCATCCTGAAGAATACGAATTGCGGCTCCCTCCATGTCGTCGTACTGGCCGCTGCGCAACGACCAGAGGAAGGCGGCCAGCCCGGTGAGGCCGAGCAGCAAGGCCATGGGCACGAGATAGATGAGCACGTTCATGGCGACTGTGTCAGCGTAAGCTTGTCTCGCAGCGCCGCAGATTTCGGCGCGCGATCCTCGCCCCACGGCCGGCTCGCACGCAGGGCGTTGACTGTGACCAGGATCGAGGACCCGGACATCGCGAGCGCCGCGATTAGCGGCGTGACATAGCCAGCGATCGCGATCGGCACGGCGATCGCGTTGTAGAGCACCGCGAGCCACAGGTTCTGTTGCATCAGCCGTCGAGCCCGCCCGCCGATGCGCAGGGCATCTAGCACCGGCGCGAGATGCTCGCCGAGAAATACCGCATCGGCGTGGGCCTGGGC
>DASSJW010000141.1:0-3532 GCA_035690995.1 Xanthobacteraceae bacterium | reverse complement strand
TGATCGCCGCGGAGGCGGTCGGTATCGGCCGCGCCGCGTTGCAACGCGCGGCCGGCTACGCCCGCGAGCGCGTCGTGTTCGGGCGTCCGATCGGTCAGAATCAAGGGATCGCCCACCCGCTGGCGCAAAGCTGGATGAATCTGGAAGCGGCCAACCTCATGGTGATGAAGGCGGCAAGCCTCTACGATGGCAAGATGGATTGCGGCGTGGAGGCCAACGCCGCGAAATACCTGGCGGGCGAGGCGGCGTTTCACGCCTGCGAGACCGCGGTCATGACCCACGGCGGCATGGGCTACTCCAAGGAGTTTCACGTCGAGCGCTATCTGCGCGAGGTCATGATCCCCCGGATTGCGCCGGTTACGCCACACATGGTCCTTAATTTCATTGCAGAGAAGGCCCTGGGGTTGCCGAAGTCCTATTAGGACGCGCTATCGGCAAGGGATCATTGGGGTTTTTCATGACCTTCCTGCGACAGGTCGGGGTGGTCGCAACCGTCGCCGCCGCGCTGCTGGCGTGGCAGGGCGGAGGGTATTCCGCGTGGGCGGGGCCCGCCGACGGTCCTGCGAAGAGGCTGCCGAACCCGCTCTGCGATCGGGCGGCGTTTCGGGTCGTCGTGGATGTGGGACACACCGCCCAGTCGCCGGGGGCGAGGAGCGCGCGCGGCTACTGGGAATACGATTTCAACCTTGGGCTCGCGACACGTATCGAGCAGGACCTCCTCCACGCCGGCTTTGGCAAGACCGTGCTGCTGATCACCGATGGACCGACGCGGAAGGGACTGGCCGAGCGCGTGGCGCGGGCCAACGCGTTGTCGCCCGATCTGTTTCTGTCGATCCACCACGATTCGGTGCCCGACTCGTTTCTGGAGCGCTGGCAATACGAGGGCGAAGAGCACTATTTCAGCGACCGGTTCAAAGGCCATTCCATCTTCGTCTCCAACGATAATCCCGACGCCAACGGCAGCCTTCTGTTCGGCCACCTGATGGGCGAGCAGTTGAGGGCCCGCGGCTTGCACTACACCCCGCATTACATCGAAAAGTTCATGGGCCACCGGCAAAGGCTGCTGGTGGATGTCAAGGCCGGCGTCTACCGGTACGACCAACTGATCGTATTGAGGACCACTCAGATGCCGGCGGTGCTGCTCGAAGCCGGCTCGATCATCAACCGCGAAGAGGAATTGCTGATGAGCTCTCCCGAGCACCAATCCCTCATCAGCGCGGCGGTGATCGACGCGGTCGAAAGCTTTTGCGCGGCGCGACGCCCGCGCCATCCGGATCGCGCCCGCGCCACCGCCGTCGCCAAGCCGGCGTTCTTGCTCGGCGCGCCTACCCAAGCGGCGGTTCCTGCCAAACCCCGGTGAGCCGCGCGTGCCGCAACCGGAGGCGGCGCGCCGGCCGCCGGCATACTTGCCGCAGGTCCCGGAAAAGTGGCACCGGTTTTCCCGCTAGGACGTGCGCAAAATCAAAAAATCCGGGGCGCATCGCGATCGAACCCGATCGGGATGCGTTCCAGCAGCCTGTCATCATCATCGCTGGAGCGCGCCATGAGCATTCCCAAGCCCGTCTACAACCCGCCCTTCAACGTCACGCGCGCCAGCCATTCGGTGCTCACGGTGAAGGACCTCGCCGTGAGCCGAAATTTCTACGTGGATCTGATCGGTTTCATCGTCAGCGACGAGGACAAGGACACGATCTACCTGCGCGGCGTCGCCGAGGCCTGTCATCACAGCCTTGTGCTCAAGCGTGCCCGCGGCGAGCCGGAGGCCGAGCGTGTCGGCATGCGCGTCTTCACCGAGGAAGACCTGGAGAAGGCCAAGGCGTTTTTCGACAAGGCGGGCCTGCCGGCGAAATGGGTCGAGGTCCCGTACCAGGGCCGCACGCTGCACGTCTCGGACGTGAGCGGCGCCCCGATCGAGTTCTGCGCCACCATGGACGTGAAGCCGCGCCTCGTCGTCGCCTTCGAGTACCACCACGGCGCGGTGCCGCAGCGGATCGATCATTTTCAGCTGCTGGTGCCCGACGTGCAGAAGGCCTGCGAGTTCTGGATGAGCATGGGCTTTCGGCTGTCGGAATACATCTCGCCCGATGGCACCGAGGACCTGCTGTTCGTGTTCCTGCAGCGCAAGGGTAACCCGCACGACATCGTGTTCGCGCCCGGGACCGGGCCGCGGCTGCACCACGCCGCATTCGGCATCCCGGAATCGTACCATTTCTTTTATGTGTGCGACCTCGCCGCCAATATGGGGTTTGCCGCCAATATCGAATATGGGCCGGGCCGTCACGGCCCCGGCCACGCCCTGTTCGTCTATATGCGAGATCCCGACGGCCACCGCATCGAGCTGTTCAATACCCACTACCAGGTGATGGATATCGAGAACGAGCCGGTGCGCTGGGATGCGAGCCAGTCGATGAAGCGGCGCTGGCAGCTTCCGGCGCGCCAGCAATGGTTTGCCGAGGCGAGCCGTTTCGCCGGCGTGGAGCCGCGCGAGCCTGCGCGCAAAGGCGACCCGCTGAGCCTGGAAAAATTCATTGCCGCCGGCATGCGGTGACGGGGCTTTTGAAGCTCATACGCCGACCGAGCGGGGCGCAGGTCACAGCTCGGAGCTGATGCAGCGCGTTTATTGCGAGATCAAGCCCGCGCTCGCGGCCGCGGCGTTCCAGATCCGGGCGTCATCTTTAATCATCGTGGCGAACTCCGCCGGCGTATTGGCGATGATCTCAAGCCCGTTCTGGGCGAGCACCTGCTGCACGTCGGGAAGCTCGAGGATTTGCACGATGGCCCGATGCAGGCGGGCCGTGATAGGCGGGGGCAGGTCGCGCGGGCCGAGAAAGCCGATCCAGGCGCGGCCGGGCGCGAAGCCCGGCACCTCCTCGGCGATCATGGGCACGTCCGGCAGCTTGGCATAGCGCTTGGTATCGAACACCGTCAAAAGCCGGAGCTGACCGCTTTGGATATGCGGCAATGCCGCCGCCAGGCTGACGATGGCGGCGGGCACGTGGCCGCCGAGCAGGTCGTTGAGCGCCGGCGTCACGCCCTTGTAAGGAATGTAGAGCATCTCGATGCCGGCCGTCTTGTTGAGGACCTGCCCGTAGAGATGATGCGCGGTGCCGATGCCGGCGCTGGCATAGGATATTTCGCCCGCTCCCCCGCGCACCAGATCGATGAACGCGGTGAGCGAAGTCGCCGTGATCCGTGAATTGACCACCAGGCCCGCCGGGTTGTTGGCGATCGCCGTGATCGGGGTGAAATCCTTGACGATGTCGAACGACGCCGTCTTGTTCTGGATGAGATCGATGGTTTGCGCGAGCGAGATGACGACGCCGATGGTGGTGCCATCGGGCGCGGCGCGCTTGAGCATGTTCATGCCGATTGAGCCCGACGCACCCGCTTGGTTTTCAACGACAACGGGCTGGCCCAGGCTTTCGCTCAATTTCTGCCCGACCAGCCGCGCGCTGATGTCGCCCGCTCCGCCGGGAGGATTGGGCACGATGATGCGCATCGGCCGCGACGGCAGGTCCTGCGCCGTTGCCGC
>DASSJW010000140.1:0-9793 GCA_035690995.1 Xanthobacteraceae bacterium | reverse complement strand
GGGCGCGATCACCGTCGCCTATTCGGTTCCGGGACTGCGGCAGCAAGGCTGGACCTTCGGGGATGACCCCGAATACCCGGATTGTACCCCCGACCGCGTGAACGGCTTCCGCTACCTGCATCAAGCCTACACCGCGACCGACCCGCACTACACCGGCAAGGTCACCGTCCCGACGCTGTGGGACACCACGACCCGGCGGATCGTCAACAACGAGTCGCCCGACATCATCCGCATGCTCAACAGCGAATTCGATGCCATCGCCGGCGACGATGCCGATTTCTATCCAAAGCCGATGCGTGCCGAGATCGATCGCCTCAACGACATCATCTACGCCAACGTCAACAACGGGGTCTACCGCTGCGGCTTCGCCAAGTCGCAAGCCGCCTACGAGCAGGCCTATGACGCGCTGTTCGCCACCCTCGACGAACTCGAGGCGCGCCTGTCGCGACAGCGCTACCTGCTCGGTGGGCGGATCACCGAGGCCGACTGGCGCCTGTTTCCCACCCTGGTCCGGTTCGACGTGGCGTATTTCTCCCTGTTTCGGTGCAACAAGAAGCGCATCGCCGATTACCCCAACCTCTCAGCCTACATGCGGGAGCTCTACGCCCTGCCCGGCATCGCCGAGACGGTGAAGCCGCGCTATTACGTGATCAACTACTGGTCGATCGCGCGGCTCAATCCGCTCGGCATCATTCCCAAGGGAACACCGGTCGACTACACCCAACCGCATGATCGCGGCCGGTTCGCGAATTAGGGCTGCGCGTTTCCCTCGCGCGCAACCGGCCGGCGCATCCCCCCGCTCAATTCGCCTTCGTCACGAACGCGCGCGCTGCCGCAATCTCAGGCCGGACCGGCTCTGCATTCTCGCCGAGCGCGACCGCGGCAGCATAGTATTGTCGAGCCGCGGCGGCATCGCCGAGCTGCTGTGCCGCCTTGGCGGCGCCGAGGGTGGCGCCGAGGCGGTGCGGCTCCTTCTTGAGCGTCGCCTCGAAGGCGGCGAGCGCGTCCTTGGCCTTGCCGCGCTCGAGCAGCATCGCGCCATAGAGTTCGCGCGCCGGCACGATCGGCCCCGGCGTCACCGGTGATTTCTCAGTCTTGTCCTCGGCAGCGGCGGCCGCGGCCATGGCGGTGAGCGCCTCGTCGTACTTGCCCTGCGCGTAAAGGAGCCAGGCATTCGCGGTCTGCCACTGGATATCGACCTGCTCGGCCCAATAGGCGTCCTTCGCCGCGCGCAGCTTGTCGCGCAACTCGGCGAGCTTGGCGATGTCGGCAACGGCCGCATCGGGCTTGCCCGCGCGCGCCGCGCCCACCGCACGGGCGAAATGAGTGATCGCCATGACATGGGAGAACTTGCTCGGTCGCACCTCGAGCGCCGCGGCGCCGCTCCAATCCCCGCGCTCCATCGCGTAGCGCGCCGGCGACGCGGCGAGCGCGAAGCTCGCGCCGGGAAGGTCGGGATTGACGCTGGTTCCTGCCGCCATCTCGTCGATCACGGCGCGCGCGTTCTTGTCCTGCGCGAGCTGCAGATAGGCGTAGACCATGTAATCCTGGCCATGGAGCTGGTCGCCGTATTCCTTGTCGGCCTTGGCTGCGGCCACCGAGGCGGCGTTGGCGGCGATCGATTCCTTCCAGTAGCCCACCCGCGTGAAGATGTGCGACGGCATGTGCTGGGCGTGCGGCGCTGTCGGCGCGATCTTGGAATAGCGCGTTGCGGCGTCGAGCCCCTTTTCTGCGATCGGCGGATAGTCGTAGGAGTGAATGAGATAGTGGGCGACGCCGGGATGTTGCGGCTGGCGCTTGAAGATGTCTTCCAGGATCCCCGCCGCCTTGAGCTGATTGGCATAGGTCTTGTCGGCGGGCGAAGCCGCAACGTCGAGCGCGAGGGCGTAGTAGATTTGCGCCTCGTCGTCCTGCGGATAGTGTTGCGCCACCGCCGCCATGGCCTTGAGATAGGCCTGCACGCGGCTGCGATGATCGAGCTTGTCATAGTCGGTATAGAACGCGCCGAGCGCGTCGATAAACTCCCGTTCGCGCGGCGTCTTCGCGCCGATGACTTTGGCCTTTTGAATGGCCGCGAGCCCTTCCGCCAGATTGGCGGCGGGCGGGACGCCGAACGGATTGAGCAACAGGCTCATGCCGATGCCCCAGTAGGCGATGGCGCAGTCAGGATCGGCCTTGAGCACGTCCTTGAAGACATCCTTCGACGCGCGGTACCAGAACGAATGCTGATAGCGCATGCCGCGATCGAACCGGCGTTGCGCCGTCTCATTGCACGACGTCTCGAAGTGGACGGTACCGAGCCGCTGTTCGGCGGCGTCCTGTGCCGCGGCGGATTGCGCGATCCCGCCGACGAAGACGGCGGAAAAAACGGCCGCTAAAGATGACCTGAGCATGTCGCGTCCTTATTGTGTCTTGATCGGGACAAGGCCGAGTGAAACGCGCCAGTACCCTAGCAAAGGCAGGGCTGCGCAGCAATTTGGCTTCGTCGGTGCCGCCCGCGTGCGCGAATTGAGCTTGCTCCCGCGATCTGCTACAGCGCGGCCGTAACTGACCAAGGCTGGCCATGATTCCACGCTACACTCGGCCCGAGATGGCCGCGATCTGGGACCCGCAGACGCGCTACCGCATCTGGTTCGAGATCGAGGCGCATGCGGCTGACGCGCTCGCCGAGCTCGGCGTGATTCCGAAGGCCGCCGCCAAGAAAATCTGGGACAAGGGCAAGGACGCCACCTTCGACGTCGCGCGCATTGATGCGATCGAGCGCGAGGTCAAGCACGACGTGATCGCCTTCCTCACGCATCTCGCCGAGATCGTGGGACCCGAGGCGCGCTTCGTGCATCAGGGCATGACATCGTCCGACGTGCTCGACACCTGCTTCAACGTGCAGTTGGTGCGCGCGGTCGACCTGCTGATCGCCGACGTCGACAAGCTGCTGGCAGCGCTGCGCCGGCGCGCCTTCGAGCACAAGCGCACGCCGACCATCGGCCGCTCGCACGGCATCCACGCCGAGCCCACGACGTTCGGCGTCAAGCTCGCCTATGCCTATGCCGAATTCTTTCGCGCCAAGGAACGGCTCATCTGCGCGCGAACGGAGGTTGCGACCTGCGCCATTTCGGGCGCGGTCGGCACCTTCGCGCAGATCGATCCGCGGGTGGAGGCGCATGTCGCCGCGGCGATGGGGCTTGCCGTCGAACCGGTCTCCACCCAGATCATTCCGCGCGACCGGCACGCCATGTATTTCGCCACTTTGGGCGTGGTCGCATCGTCGGCGGAGCGGCTCGCCACGGAATTTCGTCACCTGCAGCGCACCGAGGTGCTGGAGGCCGAGGAGTTCTTCTCCGAGGGCCAAAAGGGCTCTTCTGCCATGCCGCACAAGCGCAATCCTGTGCTGTCGGAGAATGTCACCGGACTTGCCCGCATCGTGCGCGGCTACGTGACGCCGGCACTGGAGAACGTGGTGCTATGGCACGAGCGCGACATCTCGCACTCCTCGGTCGAGCGCATGATCGGTCCGGACGCGACCGCGACCCTTGATTTCGCCCTGACCCGCCTCGCCTCCATCGTCGACAAGCTCGTGGTCTACCCCGCCAATATGCAGAAGAACCTCGACTTGCTCGGCGGCCTGGTGCACTCCCAGCGGGTGATGATCGCGCTCACCCAGAAGGGCGTCGCACGCGAGGAGGCTTACGCCCTGGTGCAGCGCAACGCCATGAAGGTCTGGCAGGGCGAAGGCGACTTTCTGGCGTTCCTCACGGCGGATAAGGATGTGCGCAAGCACCTCAGCGAGGCGGAGCTCAAGGCCAATTTCGACCTCGAGCATCACCTGCGGCACGTCGACACGATCTTCGAGCGCGTATTCGGCAAGACGGCCTGATCTCCCTTGCCGCACTTGCGGTCACGCCCCGGTCGCGCGCCTACGCGAGCGTGCGCAGAAACCCCCGCACGGCGGCATTGAACTCCTGCGGCCGTTCCCAGTGCACAAAGCGGCCGGCGCCGGGAATCGAGGGTGCCTCGCGGAAGTTCTTCATGCCGGCGAGGACCTCCGGCTTGTCGGGATACGGATCGTTCGCGCCGCAGATGCCGAGCACCGGCAGATCGAGCTCCCGAAAGGCCGGGACGAGATCGGGCACCGAGGAGCCGAACTCCAGCATTCCGTGGCGATATTCTTCGAGTGGATGGCTCGCGAACATCTGCACCACCTTCTCGCGCAGCGGCGAATCGACCGGGATGACGCGGTAGATGGTCTTGCCGCCCTCATCGCGCAGCAACGAGATCAGCGCGTCCCTGCCCCGCTTTTCGAGCACGTCCGCCGCGCGCTCGTTGTATTTTTCCCAGCGTTGGAAATACTGCATCGCGTCGTGCATCTCGCTCCACGCGGCGAGCACCACGCCCCTCACGCGGTCGGGGTACTGAATGGCGTAGTTGGCGGCAATCGTGGTGCCGAACGCGACCGCAATGATCACCGGCCGCTCCATGCCGAAGTGATCGATCAGCTGGGCGAGATCGCGCGTCTGATTGACGAGTGAAAAGCCGTAGTTCGTTGCCCCCGTCTTCGCGTGCCCGCGCCGGTTGTAAGCGAAGCAGCGGTGATCGCGCGCAAATTCCGGGATCTGGTGTTCCCAGTATTCGAGCCCGTGGATCTCGCCGTGAACGAAGACAAGGTCGGGACCGTCGCCCTCGAGCTCGTAGTAGAAATCGCAGCCATTCGCCTGGATGGTCGGCACGACGTCGCGCTCGTGGGGGAGAATGTGGACGTGGACTATCGAGCGGGCCGTGCCGCATGTCAACGTTGCGGCCCGCGACGTCGCTTCCGTAAGATGCGAAAGATCGACTGGCGTTCACGCGCACGCGCGCGTCCGCATGAGTGACAAAGAGGAGGCGTCGGTAGTGGCGACCTGGACGATCGGCGCGGTGAACGTCACGCGCGTGGAGGAACAGATCGGATTCGCAAGCTTCCCGCCGGAGCAATATCTCGACGGTTTCGAGCGCAACCTGCTGCAGCAGCACCTGCCGTGGCTGCTTCCGCATCACTACTCGCCGGAGCACGACCGGCTCGTCACCAGCGTGCACTCGTGGCTCATCCGCACCGGCCGGCACAACATCCTGCTCGACTGCTGCGGCGGCAACCACAAGGAGCGGCCCGGACTGGCGCGATTCCATCAGCGCGACACGCCTTATCTCGCACGCCTGCGCGAGGCTGGCGCGACGCCCGAAGACATCGACATCGTGCTCTGCACCCATCTCCACGCCGATCATGTCGGCTGGAATACGATGCTGCGTGATGGTCGCTGGGTGCCGACGTTTCCGAACGCCAAATACCTGTTCTCACGTGCGGAGAACGCGTACGGCGATCCGCGGCGGAACCCGGTGGCAGATGCCGACCCGCAGCGCGGCCGCGCCTATCGCGACAGCGTGCTGCCGGTGATCGAAGCCGGCCAGGCGGTCCTGCTCGACGGCATGCACGCCATCGACGACGCCATGCTGGTCGAGCCTGCGCCCGGGCACACGCCGGGACACGTCATCCTCAAGCTTGTCGACCAGGGCGAGCGCGCGCTTTTCTGCGGCGACGCCCTGCACCATCCGCTGCAGGTTTACGCGCCGCACTGGAACTCCCGCTTCTGCGAGCTGCCGGAGGAGGCGCGCGGCACGCGCCGCCGGGTGCTGGAGCACTGCGCCGAGCATAGCGCGCTGCTCTTCCCCGTGCATTTCGGCGCCCCGCATGTCGGCGCGATCACGAGCGCCGGCGACACGTTCTCGATCCGATTCGTGCCTGGCAGAGAAAGCTGAACCCGCCCTCGCCGCACGACGGCGCGACCCTCCCGGTCAGTCCTCGACGCCCACCACGCGGGCGGGCCCGCCATCCATGCCGCGCAGCCGCAGCGGCAGCGCTACCAGCTTGAAACGCCCGGCGATGTCCCCGAGATTGGTGAGCAGCTGGATCATCGGGATGCCGGCCTTGAGCCATCGCTTGTGATTGGCGCCGCGCTCGGCCGGCAGCAGCGTCATGCGCCAGAACGGCTTCTCCGGGAAGCAGTCCATGGCGACCGCCGCGACGCCGCGGGCGGTGGTCCACTCGCTCACGCTCGGTTCGAGATGGATCGTGTCGTTCCAGAATTCGGGCTTGCCCCAGGCGCGGTCGGTCCACAGCGTCTTGATCACCGCGATCTGGCCCGGCGCAGGCACGACGCCGGTGCGCTCGAGGTCGTCGCCAGTGACGCCGGCGCCGGCGGGCCTGCCGCTGACATCGAGCACCACGGCGTCACGCATCACCAGCCGATCGAGCGGTAGCTCGTCCACCGCGGCGCCATCCGCAAGAAAGTGGCGGGGCGCGTCGATATGCGTGCCGATATGAGTGTTCAAGCTCAGCACGGTATCCATGTGGCCGACGGCGGGCGCATCCGCGAGGACGTCGACGCCTTCCCGCGCGAGACGCGCGCGCTGGTCATCGTCCACGATGGTGACCGCCTGCACCTTCACCGGGTATTGCTCGTACAACGGAATCTTCGGGATACCCGCCATCCCGCTGACCACGGGGAGCGTGAGATCGACGATGCGCGCCATGGCGGTTGGCCTCTGTTCACACGTTGCTAATTGCGCTGCTGCTGCGTGTAGCCGTAGTGCCAGGCCAGCACCCGGTTCTCGATCACCAGGAACAGCCGATTGAGAACGTAGCCCAGCGCCGCCAGCGTCAGCACGCCCGCGAACATCTCGCGGATCTTGAAGCCGCGTTGCGCGCTCAGGATGAAGTAGCCGATGCCGCTCGAAGCCGCCACCATCTCGCTGATCACCATGACGATGAGCGCGACCGCGAGGCTCACGCGCATGCCGGTGAAGATGTACGGCGACGATGCAGGCAGCACGATCTGCCACAGCAGCTTCCAGCCTGCCACGCCGAAGGTGCGCGCGGTCTGCAGTTGAACGGGGTCGACGCTGCGCACGCCGCTATAGGTATTGAGCAGTACGGGAAAGAACGAAGCGAACGCGATCATGAATATCTTCATCTGATCGTCGATGCCGAGGAAGAGGATGACGATCGGAAGGTAGGCCGGACTGGGGATCGGGCGCAGCACCTCGGTGATGGGCTCGAGCAGGCTGTAGAAGAAGCGCACGTAGCCCATGAGCAACCCGACGAGGACGCGGAGTGCAACGCCGATGAAATAGCCCGCGAACATCCGCCAGAGACTGGGCCCCAGTTCACCGAGGAGCTCGCCCGAGATGATGAGGTCCCACCAGGTCACGAGAATGGCACTCATGCGCGGGAAGCTCATGGCCGGCATCATGCCGCTCGCCGCGGCGATCTCCCACAGCACGAGCAGGGCCGCGATGAACCCTACGCCGAGCCAGCGGCTCTGCCACAGCGGCGCGCGCCGGCGGGTTGGCTTGCCCGCCGGGGCGGCGAGCGCCGCGCGCTCGGGGCCCGCGGTATCGCTCACGCGGGCTCCGCCGCGACCAGCCCTTCGTCGGCGAAGAGCTGCGCCAGCAGCCGCCCCCGGTAGTCGAGATACTGCGGCAGTTCGCGGGTGGTGATCTGGTTGCGCGGGTGCGGCAGCTCGATCGGCAGGTCGGCCGCCACCGCTCCAGGTGCGCGGGTCAGCGCCACGACGCGGGTGGACAGATAGACCCCTTCGTCGACGTCATGGGTGACGAAGACGACGGTGAGGCCGAGCTCCCGCCACAGCGAGCGGACGAGCTCCTGCAGGCCGACCCGCGTGAGCGCGTCGACCGCGCTGAACGGTTCGTCCATCAGCAGCACAGCGGGACGGCAGGCAAGCGCGCGTGCAATCGCCACGCGCTGCTGCATGCCGCCCGAGAGTTGCCATGGATAGTGCTGCTCGAAGCCGGTCAGCTTCACCAGACCGATGAGCTCCTGCGTGCGCGCGGCGATCGCCTGCCGCGACAGCGACTCGCGGCTCTCCAATCCGAACGCCACGTTGCGCTCCACCGTCTTCCAGGGGAAGAGCGAACGCGTGTACTGCTGAAAGACGTAGATGACGCTCGGCGGAGGCGTCTCCACCTTGCGGCCCTCGAGGAACACGGCACCCGAGGTGGGAGCGACGAGGCCGGCCATGATCTGCAACAGGGTCGACTTGCCGCATCCAGAGGGGCCGACGATGGACACGAAGCTGCCGCGCTCGATGTCGAGATCGACGCCGTTTAGCGCGACCGTGGTACCGCCCGGCGCCGCGAAGGCCTTGCACAGGCCGCGAATCCGCAGGAACGACCGGGCCGGGTCCGTCATCGACGATACGCTCAGGGAACCATCAGCACTCGCCGTGAAATGTCGATCGGCGTCTTGAGCAGCCCATACTTTCGCATCAGCTCCATCGTGCGCGTCGTCTCGCCGACATTCACCGCCGTCCCGAGCCGCGGCAGCAGCACTTTGTCCTTCAGCGCGGGGTTGAGGCCGGTGAACTGCTGATTGATGTCGCGGGTGGCGGCCTCGTTGGCATTGGCGAACTGCGCACCCTTGATCACCGCCCGCGCGAACTTTTCCGCCGTCGCGCGGTTCTTTTCAACCCACGGCGCGAGCGCGATGTACTGCGTGATATCCGAGTTGGGAGCGGTCTCGACATAGGTCCAACTCACGATCTCCGCCTTGTCGGTCGCCATCAGCGCCGAGCGGAATGGCTCCACCTGGACCACCGCATCGAGCTGGCCATTCAACAGCGGATCGTTCATCTGCGGAAACGGTACTTCGGTGAACCGCACCTTGGTCCGGTCCACGCCGTGCTTCTCGAGTGCGGCGACCGCGTGCAGCCACGCGGAGCTGTTGATCACGTTCACCGCCACCCGTTTGCCTTCGAGGTCCTTGAGCGTGCTCACGGCGCCCTTGCGCACGATGAGCGCCGTGGTCGTGTCCGGGGGCGAACTGCGCACCACCGCGCCGGGCGCAAGCAGGATCGCATCGAGCCCTTGCTCGATCGCCTGCAAAGTCGAGACCGTGTTGCTGAATGCGATGTCGATGCGGCCCGACTGCAGCACCGGCACGGCAAGGGCACCGCTCTCGAACTTAGTGACCTCGACGTCGAGACCCTCGGCCTTGAAGAACCCCTGGCGCTCGGCGATCACCGCGCCGAGCGACTCCGAGAACGGCAGCAGGCCGAGCCGAATCTTCTCCTGCGCGGTCGCTGCCAGCGCAGACGCGAGAACGCCGAGCAGGACCAGCAATGAGCACACGATGGGTCGAAAGACAGCCACGGCGGCCCCCGTTCTCTTCGATTAGCGGCCGAGCGAGCCTAGTGAGCACCTTTTCTGCCGTCAACGGCGCCGCACCTAGCGCGGCTGCGCTTACTGGTTGTGGAAGGGCCCGGAACGGAGATTGCGCAAAGGCCTCGGCGGTCGTGCGGCAACCGCGCGAGCGATCAATCGGTTGATGGGACGCTTGCGGACCGCACCGCCGTTCTCCCGGCGTTGCCGGGCGGCCATTCTTTTCGTACCAAATGTGCGCCGTGGCTGTTGCACCGACCATTCTCGTGTTCGATTCCGGGCTCGGGGGCCTCACCGTGTTTCGCGAGGTCCTCAAGGCACGCCCCGACGCCCGCTACGTCTACGCCGCCGATGATGCTTTCTTTCCCTACGGCGGCCATGGCGAGGCGGAGTTGGTCGCACGTGTGGTGGCCCTCATGGGCGACCTGATCGAGGCGCATCGTCCTGATCTCATTGTCATCGCCTGCAACACCGCCTCCACCCTGGTCCTCCCGCATCTGCGCGCACGGTTCTCCGTTCCCTTCGTCGGCACGGTGCCGGCGATCAAGCCGGCCTGCGCGCAGTCCGTCACCAAGCGGGTGACGGT
>DASSJW010000139.1:0-7779 GCA_035690995.1 Xanthobacteraceae bacterium | reverse complement strand
ACAACGTCGTCGCAGTCGCAGGCGTCGCAACAGGCGTCGCGCCAAGCTTCGCAGCAGGCCAGCGAGCAGGGGACGACACCCTGGGCAGCGACCTCGGGCCTGCTCGGCAATCTGCTCGACCGGATTGGCGGGCTGTCACCGAATTTGACCGCCGCCGAATCGGGCGCGTTCGGACAGCTGGCGGCCAATGCGTCCGCCGGCAATCCGTTTGCGTCCCGCATCGGCGGCGTGGCCGACACGCTGCTTGCTGGGGGCGGTCCGGATCGCACGCCGACTGTCAACGCGGCGTACGATCAATACCGCGCCGCGCTCACGCCGTTCGCGCGCGGCGACTATCTCGATCCGGCCGCCGATCCCGCCCTGCGGTCGTATCTCGATGTCCTCAAGGACGACGTCGGCAATCAGGTCAACGGCATGTTCGCCGGCGCGGGGCGCGATTTCTCGGGCATGAACCAACAGGCGCTGGCGCGCGGCATCACCCAGGCCGAGGCACCGGTGTTGCTCGATGCCTACAACCGCGCTGTCGCCGGCCAGCGCAGCGCCATCGATGCGCTCTACGGCGCGGGTGGCCAGACCGCGGGACTCTTGTCGAATCTGGACCAGACGCGGCTCGCAAACCAACAGGCCGGAATCGGCGCCGCCGACGCCGCGCTGACCGCGCAGAACTGGGGGCCGATGCAGCAGATTGCGATCGAAGCCCAGCGCCGCGGCATTCCGCTGCAAACGCTGGCCGCGCAATTCGGCATGGTGTTGCCCGCGGCGCAAGCATTCGCGACGACGTCAGGAACGTCGTCGGGATCATCGTCCGGAACCGCGTCTGGGACGTCGGTCGGAAACGGCACGCAGCAAAAGACCGAGAGCACGCCGTTCAACCCTTGGTCGCTCGCCCCGCTTGCGCTCATGCCGCTCACGGGCGGAACGAGCTTGGCCGGCGGTGCTGCTTCGGCGCTCGGCGGCGGTCTCTTCAACTCGCTCACCGGCGGCTTCATGGGCCCAAACAGTTTCAACGGCCGATAGGACAGTAGACCATGGCAGGCATCTTTCCCGATCTGTTCGGCGCCCCCGCGGGCGACGGCGTGTTGCCACTGGGCGCGGTACCGGTCGCGCCGAGCGTCATCGACAAGAACCGCAATGCCCTCCTCGGTTATCTCGCCGGTGCGCTCCAGGGCGGCAATCTCGGGCAGTCGATCGGGCGCGGGCTGCAGGGCTGGATGGGCGGCGCGCAGCGGGATACGGCGGAGCAGGGCCAGCACGCGGCCATGCAATACCTCGCAGAGCAGCCAGACCTCGATCCCGGCTTGAAGCTGGCGCTGATGCAGAATCCAGCACTCGCCATGCAATACCTGCAGACCAAGGCCAAGCCGCATGTCACCAACGACATGGCCGACTACGAATATGCCAGGCGGCAGGGCTTCGGCGGCACGCTGACCGACTTCATCCAAGGCCGGCATGCCGGCATGCGAAGGCTGCAACGGTGAACGATCGTCGGCAGCATCCGCCTAGCTCAGAGCCAAGTGCATTTCGAGAAGCCCCCGCACGGGGCTTTCTGCTTTGAGGTTCAGCCATGTCTTTCTTCAAGTGGTCGAAAACGGCCAACAACAACGCCAGCGCCGACGGCACGATCAATTGGGCCGAGGGCCAGGCGCCCTCGACCGTGAACGACTCGGCCCGCGCCATGATGGCGGCGGCGGCAAAGTATCGCGACGACCTCGCCGGTCTCACGACGAGCGGGACGGCGACCGCCTATACCGTGGCGTCGAACCAGGTCTTCGATTCGCTCGTCAGCCTCGATGGCAAGATCGTTGCGTTCGTGCCGCATGCGACCAGCGGCGCCGGGCCAGTGACGCTCAATGTCGACGGGCTGGGGGCCAAGGCGCTGCGATCGGCGCCCGGGGTCGAGCTCGCAGCAGGGACCCTGATCTCGGGGACGCCGTATGTGGCGAGATACTTCAATTCGGCCGCGGAATGGATTCTCTTCAGCTTCTTCGGCGCCAACCCCTATAACGTTCCTCTCGGAGCGGGGATGCCGTATTTTCTGTCCGCCGCCCCCAACAGCAGCTTCGCCTTTCCCGCCGGGCAGGCGATCTCGCGCACGACCTACGCGGGACTGTTTGCCCTGATGGGCACGACCTATGGCCCCGGCGACGGATCAACGACGTTCAATTTGCCCAGTCTCGGGGGGCGCCTCTTGGCCTGCCGCGAGAATATGAACGGAGCGGGTGTGGAGGGGCGCATCACCTCGGCCGGTTCGGGCATCAATGGGACGCTGTTGGGTGCCACGGGCGGCGCGCAGAATGTCACGCTCGGAATCGGCGAGATCCCGTCGCACACGCATGCCAACTTTTTGAGCGATCCCGGCCACGCGCACGGTGTGAGCGACCCGACTCATGCACATGGTGTGAGTGATCCAACGCACGAACATGGCGTGCTACAAGGCGCCGCTTCCGCGGGCTCGGTCGGCACTGCCATGAACGTGTCGGGTAGCACTGCCATCGCGACCATGCAGTCAAACGCTGCCGCGACCGGCATCTCGATTGTCGCTGCCGCAACCGGAGTTTCAATCGTTGGAGCGGGAACCGGCGCTTCAGTCGTGAACGCTCCGACAGGCGGCGGCGGCGCGCACAACAACATGCCACCGACGATGATGGTCAACTACATCATGCGGGTGCTTTAGCAGCGCGGCGAGTCACATACTCTTCGCAATGAAGCCAAAGAGCCATTTGCTGCCGTAGGTCGTTGACATCATCGCTCAAACGAAACTCGTCTTGATCATAGTGCCAACGACTTCATCGGGGCTCGCAGATTCGCAATGGGCAATGATAGCCGCCAATCGGGCGGAGCTCCCATTTTCCGGCAGAGAAAGTCTATGCGGGCTGCGCGAATCCCGATCGGGGACGCGGCTTCACGATCATATACCGCTGCAGCATCACCATTCCGGCGATCTGGACCGCCAGCCGATCCATCTTGATCGTCCGAAGCCATCTAAGCATTGGAGCCGCGCGGCCGCCGCCTCGAAACAGGAATGCCTCGGTTTCCACGAAACTGATGTCAGCACCTGCCGAGCGAGCGATCCTGCGAATTGTTGAAACGCATGATCTCGGTATTGCTCCTGACGCGCCCACGCCAGTCCGGTTCGGTGCCGCGGATTGCCGAAATCCAGGCACAGAGCGTGAGATAGGAACGGCTGAAGCAGAGCCAGGGAAAGGGGAGGTTAACGTGTCCTTCCATGAAGTTGTTGGGTCCGGGAAAGTTGTGGAGCGAGAGTCCGCTTGGTTTCAGGACGCGGACGATCTCCGACATCGTCGTCTTGTAGTCGAAGATATGTTCGAAGACCTGGTCGCTGAAACAAAAGTCGAACGTGCCATCCTCGAACGGCAGCCGATAGTTGGCCGGATCGGCCAGCTTCAGCCGATCGGTGACTTCGGCAGGGGGCTTGTCGCCGATGAGCCAGTACTTGTCGAAATCACGGTCCCAATATTCAAGCACGTCGACGCCATAGGCGTCGTAGCCCTGCGCAAGCAAGGCGCGCACGGAAGAACCGATGCCGCAGCCGAAATCGAGAATTGTTGCACCGGGAGATAGGCGCAGTCCCAGCCCTGCGGTGGCGAAACGCAACTGGCGCTCCGTGGCTTGCAAGTAACCGTCGGTATAGATGTCGACGATTTTGTCTCGAGCTGGCATTTCGCCGGCGTATGGGGAGCATGTCGTCGGCATGGGACCGTTCCTTCTGTACCCGCAAATGGGCCTCACCGCCGGTTTTGCTCAAGCCATCTTTGGCGTGCGTCCTCAAATCGCGCCACGAACGAGGGATTCGCTTGTGCCCAACGTCTCACGGCCTGACGCCGGCTCTCCACGTGCGAAGCGACTCGTTCCGGCGTCATCCGCTCCATGAAGTTGTCCGGCCGCTTTGCGTCAGGGAGGCCCGCGAGATTTGTAAGGATGCTGCGACCCATGGCCAGGGAGAAATGAAACGTGTCGTTCCAATACGTCATTGTGGGGCCTATCGGCTCGTCGACCCAGTCATTTGGCTGCGAAAAGCTGTAGACGGTTGCTTGTCCGCTCAGCTCGGCCAGCCAGCGCTCGATAACCCCCCAGGCGCCGATGGCATCGTAATAGTAGTCGGCGTAGGGGTGGCTGGGAGCCATGATGAAAATCAATTCAAGATTGTTGGCGCGTGAGATCTCTATGAGCTCCATTACGGAGTCGAAGGCGGCTTGATTGAAAGTCGCTCTATCCGGCTCACCGACTTGCGGGCTCCAGATATAGGCGGCGAAGCCGTCGAACGGCGCCTGGGTGTCCCGCCCCGGCGGACGATCCAAATAGCCGCCGGGAGCGACTTGGAAAGTCGGCCGCCCGCTGAAGACATTGTAGACGAGCGTGGAGGCGGAATCCCAAAGGGTATCGGCGCTGCCAAACAATGTCATCGTGTTCTCTATGAACTCAGACCATGTGCCCGGCTCGAGGCCTGCCGGTCGCCCGATGAAGTTCGGGAGGAACAGCTCGACGATGACGGTGCGGAGGTTGCGATCAAGTTGCACGTATTGGCGCAGATAGGCGGCATGCATATCCATCGAGGCTGCCGGCATCGCCGCGTTGTAGGCAGGGGCAAATCGCGTTCCATCGAGGACGGCCGGATCCAGCGATTGATGAACACGGGACGTGCCGAGAAAAACCGTCCGGGGCTGATGGCGCCAGACCTCGTATGGCTTGATGAGCCGATCGATATCGACCCGCTTGGGCTTTTGCGTGTTGATGCCGCGCAGGGCCAGCTGGACCGGCGAGACGCCGTAGGGATCGACGGTCCAGGTAAAAATCAGGAACAGCCCGAGCCAGATCGCAACGCTCAACGCCAGTGCGCGCAGATAGCCGCGAGAGGGCGTGTCAGAACTGGTAGTAGAGAAAGGGACTGACATGCGACAGCCGCAACACCGAAAGCACGAACATGCCCGCTACGACGAACGCCACCCGCCAATCCAGGCGGGTCAGGACACCGCGGCCGAGGGTCTCTTCGGGCAGGCCCAAGGCCGGCTGGAAGCGACCGAAGATTTGATAGGTGTTGGGCACGGTAAAGGTGGCGACCCCAACGCACAAGAGCAGCAGTCCCATCGGCCGGGTGGCGGTCGCGAGGTAATCCGGCGGCAGCAGAGGGGGCCACAATTCACGCGGGCGGAACCATTCTGTCAACCGCAACACGGATCTGAAATCCAGGAACTGGCCCTTCAGCAGGCCCCAGAACGAGGACAACCCTTGCGGATGGTCAGCTGCCGGCCAGAGATAACCGAGCATTGTTCCCGCGTCTGCCAGGCTGTCGGAGCGGAAGGGTATCCACGCCAGCGTCACGGCGACAAACGTCATCGCCACCGCGACGTGCTGGGCCAGCCCTTTCTTCAGGGCGAGAGAGTGGCTGATGGCAAGCGCGCGCCAGGCGTGGTTCACGCCGAGCATTAAGCCGTGTAGGCCGCCCCACACCACGAACGTCCAGTTGGCGCCATGCCAGAAACCGCCCAGCACCATGACAATGCCGAGATTGAGATATCGACGCACCGGTCCGCGTCGATTGCCGCCGAGCGGAATGTACAGATAGTCGCGCAGGAACCGCGACAGCGTGATGTGCCAGCGCCGCCAGAAATCGATGATCGAGGTCGACTTGTAGGGCGAATAGAAATTGACCGGCAAGCGGAAGCCGAACATGCGGGCCAATCCGACCGCCATGTCCGAGTAACCCGAAAAATCATAATAGAGCTGAAAGCTGTAACACAGCACGGTGACCCAGGCGGAGGCGCTGTCGAGGGGATGTCCCGCCCTTAGCATGGAATAGCCGGCGTCCGCATAGATCGCGAGGCTGTCGGCGATCACAACTTTCTTGAACAGCCCAACCACGAAGATGCTGATGCCGACGCCGAGATCTGCCGTGAGATCCCGCCGTTGCACCGGGCCGATCTGCGGCATGATCTCGGAGTGGTGGGTGATCGGCCCGGCGATCAGCTGCGGAAAAAATGTGACGAAGAACGCATAGTTGAGCAGCGTGAAGTTGCGCACGAGGCCGCGATGGGCATCGACCAGAAACGCGATCTTCTGGAAGGTGATGAATGAAATGCCGATCGGCAAGATGATGCTCGGTACGACCCACTGCGCGCCGAAAACACTGTCCACGTTGGCGACGAAGAACCCAGCGTATTTGAAATAGCCCAGCAGGGAGAGGTTGAAAATGATGCCGCAGGTGAGGGCGGCGCGGGATCGCGAATGCGAGAGGCCGCCGTCGATGATCAACTTGCCGAAGCCGAAATTGACGCCCACCGAGAATAGAAGCAGCAGAAGATACTCCGGCCTCCACCACGAGTAGTAGACGAGCGAAGCCAGCACGAGCCAGGCGATGGGCCATTGCGGTGCGGAGGTGCGCCGAAGCAGCAGGTACCCCGCCAAGACCATCGGCATGAAGCAGAAAATGAACACATAGGAGTTGAACAGCACAGCCTTGGTCCAACTATTTCGCGGCCGTGGTCACGAGCATTCCTCTGCAATTCGGCTCAGGGTCCGCCAACAGCGGTGTGAACCTACCATACCTCGACAAGCCGCCTGCGGGCGGCTTTGCCGTTCCGCCTGATCGTTAACCGGCACGGCCCGCCGCTTACAGCGCGGCGGGCATTTCGACTGCAAGCATTCACAACATGAGGACTGACAATGACGGCATCGTCTTACGACGAGGCGCTCAAACGCGTGCTCGTGCATGAAGGCGGCTACTCCAACCATCCGTCCGATCCCGGGGGCCCCACCAATTGGGGCATCACTATCCATGATGCGCGCGCCTACTGGAAGGAGGATGCGACCGCCGCCGACGTCCGCAACATGCCGGTCGAAGTCGCCAAAGACATCTACCGATCGAAGTATTGGGACGCAATGCGATGCGACGAACTTCCAGCCGGCGTCGACTACGCGGTGTTCGACTACGGCGTGAACTCCGGCATCGGTCGCGCTGGCAAGGTACTGCGCCGCCTGGTCGCGCTGTCCGACAAGACGAGTGCAATTACCAACGAGGTGATCGCGGCGGCGACCCGATGCGAGCCCAGGACGCTCATCGATGCCATCTGCGATGAACGGCTGGCGTTTCTTCGGGGACTACGGACCTGGAGCGTCTTTGGCAACGGCTGGGGCCGCCGCGTGCGCGAGGTGCGGTTCGGCGCGCGGGCCATGGCTGCCAAAGGGAAGCGGAGTCAGCCGCAAGCCGGACCCGCGCGTGAACCGACGAGCCCCGCGATCGCCGCAAAAGCCCGGAAGCCACCGGTCGCTGTGACGAAGAAAGTCGGCATTGGCGCGGCAATCGTTGCAGCATTCGGAGCCGCCGCGCATTGGATCGATCAGCACCCGTTCCTCGCCATCGGTTTTGTCGTTCTCGCCGGGACCGTCGCTTCCATCGTCCTTCACCGCTTTGCAAAAGGAGATTGAGCATGAGCGTCGTCGGAGTATTCGGGCTGCTTGCCCTCGTCGTCGCGGTCTATTGGTGGGCTGTCCTTCCGCGATTGCGCAAGCTCGCCTGGTGGGGCGGCTTCATCGCCCGCGTCTGGGCAATTGCCGGGAACTCGAAAACCATCGCCATCGCTTACGCCGTGGAACTCATGGGCGTGATGGACGAAGCCAGGCTGTTCGATTGGTCGCAGCTGGTGGGCGCCGAAAACGCTGGCCGGGTCATGGTGATCATGGGCGCCGCGATGATTCTGTTGCGGCTCGTCACCCGCACCTCAGTCAGCTTCAAGGCGGAGGCGTGATCATGTGGCAATGGTT
>DASSJW010000138.1:0-2430 GCA_035690995.1 Xanthobacteraceae bacterium | reverse complement strand
AGACCCAGCCGCGCGGGCCGCAATTCAAGAAAGACTTCTGGCAAGCGGAAGTGACGAAGATGATCAAGGTTTACGGCGCGCCCATCGATGAGCGCGACGTGAGCAAGATCGTCGATTATCTCGCAGCGACGTATTAGGTTGGCCGGCCAGCATTGGTGCGCTTGACATCGTCAAGCGCGGCTCGCCCGACTTGCGGCGCATGATGTTGCGCACCTGTGGTCAAGCCCGGCAGAGAAGCTCGCCAACTTGCAGCGATGTGTCTGCTGCAAGACGACGGGTCCCACGTCTCTGCGATCAGACTATTTCGGGCAAGGAAACGCGTCGGCGAGCGCGCGCTGCAAGGTGACATAGCGCGGTTGCGTCACCATGTCGGCGTGCTTGTCGGCCCAGGCCAGATAGGCGTCCACTTCCTGGATCAGGGTCGCAAATGCGCCGCCGCGCCAAGACTCTGGCGCTGCAATCGGATTTCCGAGACGCGCAGGCAAAAGCGGATGTAACGGAACACCGCAGACACGCGCGAGCGATGGCGGCGATGGCAGACGAGGGAACCGACCCTCCGCCCTGAGGTTAACTTCTCGGGGCATTGTTGCATCGCAAGAGGACGGCATGCGCGCTGGTTCCAGAACTGCCGCCGCGATCGCCATCACGCTGATCGCGGCCGGGGGCGCCCACGGCGACAGCCTCGGCTCCGGTCCGCCGAGCCGACCAGCGGGAGCGTGGCGGTTGGCGCAGCAGTCGGAGCCTTCGCCGCCGCCGGAGCAGCCCGCGACAGCACCGGAACAACCTCCGCCAGAGAACCGGCCGCCGACGGCGCCCGCGGCGCCGGCCGCCACTCCGCCGGCCAGCTCGCCGTCCGGCACCCCGGCCGTGGTGCTCGACGATCAGGAAGTCTCGGGAATTGTCGGCAAGAGCGTCCGCAGCAGCGCGGATGAGGACATGGGACGGATCGTGGACGTGATCGTCAACCAGGACGGGCATGTGCGCGCCGCCATCATCGATTTCGGCGGATTCCTCGGCATCGGCACGCGCAAGATCGCGGTGGATTGGCGGGCGTTGAAATTCGCACCCGCAGGCAAGCCCGGCGCGATCACGCTGGAACTCACCCGCAATCAGGTCCGGGTGGCGCCGGAATACAAGCGAGGCGAGCCGCTGGTCGTGCTCGGTCCGGCCGGCCCCGAGCGCCCCGCGCCATCGAGCGACGCGGCGACGACGGCGACACCGGAGAAGTGACCCTGTCGATCGGACCGGCACCGCGTGAACCCCGCGAGCCCCACCGACGCAGGGAAGGCGGCAGGCAGGACTCCGGCCATCCTCCGACCCGGACGGCGCGGACCGCGCCGCCTGAGCCACCCGCCGGCGCGTCGCGCAGGAGTCAGCGGGCCCTCGACTGGTTCACGTTCTTCGTCGCCGATGTGCAGACGGGGTTCGGCCCCTTCATTTCCGTCTACCTCACTGCGCATCAGTGGGCACAGGTCGACATCGGATTGATTCTGACTGCCGGCGGACTGGCGGCGCTCGCGTTTCAAATGCCGGGCGGCCTCATCCTCGACGCCGTGCGATCGGAGCGGCGCGTCGCCGCCTTGGCGATGATCGGGATCAGCGCGAGCGCGCTGGTGCTGGCGCTGTGGCCGATCTTTCCCGCCGTGCTCGGCGCGCAGATCCTCCATGCCGCCGCCAGTTGCGTGCTCAATCCGGCGATCGCGGCGATCAGCCTGGGGCTCGTCGGTCACGCCACCATCGGCGAGCGGTTCGGCCGCAACGCGCGCTTCGCCTCGATCGGGAGCGGTCTCGCGGCGGCGGGCATGGGCGCGACCGGCTATTTCCTGTCGAACCAGGCCGTGTTTCTGGTCACCGCGCTGTTGGCGGTTCCGACGCTGATCGCGCTCGCGCATATCCCGCCAAACGAGATCGATCCCGTGCGCGCCCACGGCGGGCTGGCACGCGGGCGCACGGCCACGACGACAGCCGCGATGCGCACCCTTCTCACCAACCGGTCGCTGCCAACCTTTGCCGTCTGCGTCGGCATCTTTCAGCTGGCGAACGCGGCCATGCTGCCGCTGATGGCGAGCGTCATCACCATGCGGTCGAGCACCTGGGCGACCACGTTGGTCGCGGCCTGCATCGTGGTGCCGCAACTCGTGGTCGCGGCCATTTCGCCGACGGTCGGGCGCTGGGCGCAACGGTGGGGGCGGCGCCCGATCCTGCTGCTCGGCTTCGGCGCCTTGCCGATTCGCGGGCTGCTGTTCATGGTGGTCACGGACCCGTCCCTGCTCGTGGCCATACAACTGCTCGACGGAATCTGTGCCGCCGTGTTCGGGGTGCTGGTGCCCCTGAGCATCGCCGATATCACGCGCGATACCGGCCGCTTCAATCTGGCGCAGGGGATCGTCGGCACCGGGATCGGCATCGGCGCCTCGCTGAGCACGACAC
>DASSJW010000137.1:0-4670 GCA_035690995.1 Xanthobacteraceae bacterium | reverse complement strand
CCGGGCGGGATTGCGGCGAGTTCGACGGGACCGAGGTGGATTGACCGGGCGTAGGCGCCGGCGCGGATCCAGGGCTGCTCGCCGCGCTGCCCGCGGCGCCTCCGGTCGAGCCGCCGGCACTGCCACCCGAACTGCCGCCCCCCTGAGCCAATGTCAGCGACGTGCTGGCCACAAGCACCGCCGCGACGATGACAGCTTTGCTCCGCGTGGTTTGCATCGCCCTTCCTCCGATCCGGCCTGCGCCGTCGTGTCGGCAGGCCAACGCCGGGATGCGGGGTCGGTTCCGGGACGAGAATCCCGCGGTGAGCACGGCAGGCGAGGGGAGCGCAAACTTGAGCGCGGCGTGGGGGCTACAGGTTGCTCGGCGTTCCGACCCAGCGCCCCATGCGCGCGAGGTGCCGCGAGACCGCAATGTCGGTGACGCGTCCGATCAGGTTCGCGATTGGAACCGGGCCGTGGGCGATCGGGTCGCGGCTGTCCACGCTGTTGGCGCGGCTGTCGCCCAGGACGTAGACGTGCCCCAGCGGCACCCGCAACTCCGGCAGGTCAGCAAAGCGTCCTCCCGCCGGATTGGCATCGAGATAGGGTTCTTCCACCGTCATTCCATTGACGATGGCGTGCCCGCGCTTGATGGCGATGCGGTCGCCTTCCACGGCGACGATGCGTTTGATGTAGTAAAGCTGGTCTTGCTTTGGATGCAGGTAGACCACGACCTCGCCGCGACTGGGCGGGCGCGTGCGATAATAGCTGGCGTCGGCGAGAAAATATTCGCCCACCCGCAAAGTCGGTTCCATGCTGGGAGTTACGGCATTCAGCACCAGGAGCTGGCCCGATGCCTGGGCATGGACGGCGTAGATGCAGGGCGCGGCGAACACCAGGCAGGCGACCACGAAGGCGCCGGCATAGAGCGTCCATCGCTTGGCGCCCGGACGGGGGTAATCGCGCACCCTGTATGCGCGCCGGACCGCATCGATCATGATGAACAGCCACAGGCCCGCCAGCATGGCGAGGCTGACCGCAAACATCCAGAAACGCGCCAGCACCCCCATCATCGCAAACATGAGGAGGGTGTCGGCGATCATCACGAGAATGAAGAGAGTGATGCCGCGGCGGGCCTCACCGATATAAATGTGACCCAGTCCGGGCGCGAGCACCGTCAGCAGCGCCGCAACCCAAGGCGAGGGGCCTCTTCGCTGGTTCGTGAAATTGTTCGCTTCGGTCGGTCCGAAACCGGCAACCGATGCCATCCACTTCTCCCGGCTGGGCGCACCCCTGCACGACAGTTAGTCGCGCGAGCGGGGATTAAGGTTCGAACACAAAGTCGGATTTCCACAGGCGCCCCTACAACTTATGAGGGCTTGCTGCAGCGAAGCGCGCCAAGATTGTATAGCTTTGTCGCGCAGGCGAGGGCTCAGCGCCGCACCGCAAGGTAGGCGCCCAGCAGGGCCAGCAAAGTCGCAGTTCCCAGCGCCGCCAGCCTGACGGCAACGGTCGCCCCTTCGCCCACCTCCTCCGGCGCCGCGGCAGAATGGCCGACATGGGCAAGCAGGAGAACGATGACGGCGCCCAGGGCCCAGCGCAGCGGACGAAACCGACGCCAGGGGAAGGGGAAGCGGTCCAGGGCCGCGGCGGTCGCGCCGCTCACGACAAAGGCCGCCCCGGCCAGGGCCCACCAGGGACCGGTGGTCCGCAACTGCCGCGTCCCCGCGGACAGGAGATTTTGCCATAGCGTCGCGAGGTCAAAGCCAGCCCCGCTCAGGTAGATTTGCAGCGCCAGCGCCGCCAACACGCCGCAGGTGACGGCGCCGGCATAGATCAAGACGCGCGAGCGCTTGCCGTGTCGGGGCTCGGAGCCGTGCGCGCCGACAATGCTGGGGAGGGACGGCTCAAACACGATGATGCCCGGGTTGGACCCGGGCATCACCAGAACTGTTGCAGGCGCTGCCCGGCCGACAGAAGAGGGTTAGCCGCGGCGTTCCGCCTGCCAAGTACCGAAGCAGGCGCCGTTGCCGCCGCTCCAGGAGCCGGAGCCGCTGGTCGCCGCCAGGCGGCCGGTGCCAGTCGCGGTCTTGTCGCCGGTGCTGACGTTTACGACCACGGCGCCGTTCTTGCCGACCTTGCCGCTGATGCTCACGCTGGCGGTGCCGGCATTGCCCAAATTCCCATTGGTGATGCGGATGGGATAGCGATAGGACGGATCGCAGATGCCTTCCTTCGTGATGATCACGACGCTCCACACGCCGTCGTAGCCGGGCACGGCCTCAGCCGAACGAAGTGCGGGAAGCGCGGCCGCCGTCGAGAGCGCGGCCAGCATCAACAGGCCCCGTGACCGGGCCAGAATTCCGGAATAAGTCATTGGTTGCCCCTTCCTGCTTCCTGCCGGGCGCCGCGCCCCCTGGGCATAACGGCAGTGAACACAGTGATCGTCGTGCGCCACTTCATTAGTCGCAAAGCCACCGCAATTGGTTCAAACAGCGTGAACAAATTCGAAAGAGCCGCCGGATACCGGCGTTTGCCCCGGCAGGCAAAGCTGGCAGACTGCCGGTGGTGAAGACTGGCAAGCAAGGAGACCGCGATGATCACGCGCAGGCATCTGCTGGGAGCGAGCGCGGCGGTCGCTGCCGCTGCCGCCGTGCGCGGCCCTCGGCCGGCCAGAGCCCAGCAACGAAACCTCGGACCCAACCGGCTCGTGCTGCTGGGTACGCGCGGCGGCCCGCGCATCACCGACTACAATTCGAGTCCGGCGGCGAACCTCATTGTCTGGAATAACGTCCCTTATGTGATCGATACCGGCTATGGGGTGACCTTCAAGCTGGTGGAGAAGAAATTTCCTCTCCCCGCCCTGCGCTACACGTTCATCACGCACCATCACTCCGACCACAACGCCGAGTTCGGACTGCTCCTCTACAACGCCTGGGCGAGCGGTTTGCAGACCCCGGTCGACGCCTACGGCCCGGCGGGCATGAAGCAACTCGCGCAAGGGTTCTGGGACGCCTACAAATTCGACATCGAGACCCGCATCGCCGACGAGGGCAGGCCCGACCTGCGCAAGCTCGTCAACGTTCACGAATATTCCGAAGGTACGGTCGTGGCGGCGGGTGACGTCAAGGTGACGGCGCTGCGCAATCACCATCCGCCGATCACCGAGAGCTTCGCCCTCAAGTTCGAATTTCCTGGAAAGACCGTCGTGTTTTCCGGTGACACCGCTTACTTTCCCCCGCTTGCCGCCTTCGCGAAGGGCGCCGACATCTTGGTGCACGAGGTGATGTACGGACCGGCGCTCGAGGACCTGGTGAGGCGCAATACCAATGCTGCGACCCTGATGGCGCATCTCAAGGCGAGCCACACGCTCGCCGAAGACGTCGGTCGCCTCGCCACCGAAGCGGGGGTGAAGACGCTGGTGCTCAGTCACTTCGTGCCGGCCGATGCGCCGGGAATGACGGCGGAGAAATGGGCCGACGCGGTGCGCCCGACCTACAAGGGGGATCTGGTGGTCGCACACGACCTGACGGAAATTCCGCTGTGATCGAGGCGCGGCGCCGGCGCCCGCAATCCAGGTGAGGTCGACATGCCGGCTGAACGTTTCGATTTTCCCAATGCCCAAGGTCAGAAGCTCGCCGCCCTGCTCGATCGTCCGCCAGGTGAGCCGCGGGCTTACGCGCTGTTCGCTCATTGCTTCACCTTCGGCAAGGACGTGCACGCCGCCAAGCGCATCGCGGAAGGCCTCACGGCGCTCGACATCGCCGTGCTGCGCTTCGACTTCACCGGGCTCGGCTCGAGCGACGGCGAATTCGCCAACACCACGTTTTCGTCCAATGTCGCCGATCTCGTCGCAGCCGCAAACGAGCTGCGGCGCACGCGGCGGGCTCCCGCGATCCTGATCGGCCACAGCCTCGGCGGCACGGCCGTGCTCGCAGCGGCCTCGGACGTTCCGGAGGCGCGTGCGGTGGTGACGATCGGCGCGCCCAGCGATCCGACACACGTCAAGGGTCTGTTCGCGCATCGGCTCGAGGAGATCGGCACGAAGGGCGAAGTCGAGGTCGCGCTCGGCGGCCGGCCGTTTCGGATCAGCCGCGCCTTCGTCGACGACCTCGCGGAACACCGGCTGCTCGATCGTCTTGGCGACCTGCGCAAGGCCTTGCTGATCTTTCATTCGCCGACCGACGCCGTCGTCGGGATCGAGAATGCGGGCCAGATCTTTACCGCCGCCAAGCATCCGAAAAGCTTCGTCTCGCTTGCCGGCGCCGACCACCTCTTGAGCCGCCGCAGCGACGCGACCTACGTCGCCAACGTGATCCACGCCTGGGCCGAGCGCTACCTCGACATGCCGGAGGCTGCGCCGGACTTGGCGGACCAATCCAACGCCGTGGTGGTTCGCGAAACGCGTCGCGGCCGTTTTCAGCAGCAGGTCACGGTGGGCAGGCATCGCTTCCTCGCGGACGAGCCGACCGATGTCGGCGGCCTCGACAGCGGCCCGGGCCCGTATGATCTCCTGCTCGCCGGACTGGGCGCCTGCACGGCGATGACGCTGCGGCTCTATGCCGAGCGCAAGGCGTTGCCGCTCGAGCGCGTGACGGTTGAGCTCAGCCACAGCCGAATCCATGCCGCCGATTGCGAGACCTGCGAGACCAAGGAAGGAATGGTGGACCGCATCGAGCGCGGCATCACGC
>DASSJW010000136.1:0-3112 GCA_035690995.1 Xanthobacteraceae bacterium | reverse complement strand
CGGGTGGCCGGCACCTCGCACTGGTCGCCGGTCATGCTGCCGGACGGCATGGCGCCGGCGCTACGCGAGACCGCGGTATGGTCGCCGCCCGAGCTCGAGCCGCCTTCGAGCGACGACCGGATCAATACGTCGCTGACCTATGGCTTCGTCTTCGACATGTGCGGGATCGAGATCGATCCATTGACCTACCAGGTGCGGGTCGATCGCTATGTCTCGATGCACGATGCTGGCCGCATCCTCAATCCGATGATCGCCAACGGCCAGATGCGCGGCGCCTTCGTGCAGGGCATCGCCGCGGCGCTCTACGAAGAGTTCGTCTACGACGATGCCGGCCAGTTCCTGACCGGCACCTTCGCCGACTATCTCGTGCCGACGGTGGCGGAGATTCCGGCCGTTGAGATGCTGCACCAGGAAACGGCATCGCCGCTCACGCCGCTCGGCGCCAAGGGGCTGGCCGAAGGCAATTGCATGAGCGTTCCGGCCTGCATCGCCAATGCCATCGCCGACGCGCTCGATGTGAAGGAGGTCCAGCTGCCGGCGACGCCGCGGCGCATCCACGCGATGATCGCCGGACCGGAAGCGAGTCGGCCCCGGGAGCTTGCCGCGGCGGGCGGCGGAGGCGCCCGATGAAGCCGCGTCCGTTCGACTATGTGCGGCCGGATACGGTCGAGGAGGCGGTCGCGATCCTGGCCGAGCATGGCGATGACGCCCGCATCCTCGCCGGCGGCCAGACGCTGTTGGCGATGCTCAACCTGCGCGTGGTCGAACCCGCAATCCTCGTCGATATCACCCGGATTCCCGAGCTGGCGGTGATCCGGGAGATCGGGGGTGGCGACAAGATCGAGGTGGGCGCCGCGGTGACGCAGAACCGGCTGATGGCGTGGCCGGCGCTGGCGCAAAAGCTTCCACTGCTCGCGGCGGCGCTGCCGTTCGTGGGCCACTTCCAGACCCGTAACAAGGGGACGGTTTGCGGCTCCGTCGCGCATGCTGATCCGACGTCGGAAATTCCGCTGTCGCTGGCGGTGCTCGAAGGCGAGGTAGTGTTGCGCTCATCTCGGGGTACCCGTGTTCTGACTGCCGACGATTTTCAGCAAGGCATGCTTGCGACCGCGCGCGAACCCGATGAATTGATCACCGCGGTGCGTTTCCCGGTGATGTCCGGCGGCGTCGGGTTCCGGGAGGTCGCGCGCCGGCATGGCGATTTCGCCATCGTCGCCGTCGCCGCCGTGGTCGAGAGTGCCGACAGCATCCGCGTCGGGGTGGCCGGCATGGCGGATCGCCCGGCGGTTCGCCGCATCGCGGCGAACGGCGCGTCCGGCATCCGCGATGCGATCGAGCGGCTCGCCTGGGAGCTCGAGGGCTACGAGGATATGCATGCCTCGGCCCGCATGCGCCGCGACCTGCTGCGCGGCATTGCTCCGGTCGTCATCGAAGAGGCCAAGCAATGCGCCGCGTGAACAAGGGCGAGCGCGCCAGGCTCCGGCTCACGCTCAACGGCCGCAAGACGTCGGGCGAGGCCGAGCCGCGCATGCTGCTGAGCGATTTCCTCCGCCACGTGCTCGGTGCGACCGGAACGCATGTCGGTTGCGAGCATGGCGTGTGCGGTTGCTGCACCGTGCGGCTCGATGGAACGGCGGTGCGCTCGTGCCTGACCCTCGCGGTCCAGGCCGAAGGCCGGGCGGTGACGACCGTGGAGTCCCTGGCCGGCGCCGATGGCGCGCTCAGCGCGCTGCAGCAGGCGTTCCAGAACAACCACGCGCTGCAATGCGGATTCTGCACGCCGGGCATTCTGATGTCTTTTACGGATTTCCTTGAGCGCAACCCCAATCCGTCCGAAGCTGAAGTGGTGGAGGTGCTCAGCGGTCATCTCTGTCGCTGCACCGGCTATGCCGGCATCGTTTCGGCCGTTCTCGAAGCCGCACACCGTCGAGACAAATCCCAGTGAGGAGACATCCATGAACAAGCCGCAGGGCAAGCAGGACAGCGCGCCGGCCAAGCAGGTCTATCGCGAACTCGTGACCATCAACGGAAAGAACGTGGTTCTGGCGCACAACGAGCCGCCGGTGATCAATGCCGGCGTGCTGGAGAACGGCGACATCTTCCGCATGATCAATATTTTTGCCGACACCTTCACGCCGTCGAATCTCGACAAGGCCGACGGCACGCCGCTGCGGCTCTATGCCTCCGACCGGGTCAAGGTCGATGTCTCCAAGCGCCGCAAGCACGACATGGGATTCTGGCATCGCAATATCGACGCCCACGAGATCATCTTCTGCGTCAAGGGCGCGCTGAAGTGGGAGACCGAGATGGGCGTGAAGATCATGCATCCCGGCGACATGTTGTTCATTCCCAAGGGGATCGGGCACCGCTCCATGCTGTGCGAGGACTCGACCGACGAGAACGTGCTGATCGAGCTCAAGATCGCCGACGACCTGACCTATGTCGGGGAGAATAAGTAGCGCGTCTGTTTTTCCGTCGTCATTGCCGGGTTTGACCCGGCAATCCATCCGTCTTCGCAAGAAGATGGATGCACGGGTCAAGCCCGCGCATGACGGCTGGAACGCTATCCGGAGTCCAGTGTGCAACCCGTCGACCTGCTCATCGCTGATATCGATTGGCTGATCACCATCGATACGCAACGCCGCATCATCCGCGATGCGTCGGTGGCGGTGGACAAGGGCAAGATCGTCGCCATCGGCAAGGCGGCCGAGATCGCGCAGCGCTTTACCGGGCGGCAAAGCGTCGACGGCCGCCGCACCGTGGCGACGCCCGGTTTCGTCGACTGCCATCTGCATTCGTCGTTCGCGCTGTCGCGCGGGCTGGCGGACGAAGCCAACGCGCAATCGTTCCTGTTCGACCGCATGTATCCTTACGAGGCGGCGCTCGACGGGGACGACGTGCGAGTCTCGGCGACGCTGGCCGCGGCCGAGCTGCTCAAGCACGGCGTCACCTGCTTCATCGACCCCGGCAACTATCACCCCGAGGCGTCGGTTGAAGGCGTCATGTCGACCGGCATCCGCGCGATCGTGTCGCGCTCGTCCTTCGACCTCACCAAGTCGGTGCTGGGAATTCTTCCCGAGCGCATGATCGAATCGACCGAGGTGGCGTTGGA
>DASSJW010000135.1:0-3043 GCA_035690995.1 Xanthobacteraceae bacterium | reverse complement strand
CGAGACGCGAGGTCCCTTCGATGGCCGCAGCGGAACTTGGTCTCGTTGGAGATGTCGGCGCCACCAATGCACGTTTTGCCCTGGTTCGGCCGGATGGGAGCATGACGGCCGCCCGGGTGTACGCATTGGATGACTACTCATCCCTAACCGAGACGCTGCATGCATACTTGGCCGACGAGGCCCCACCCGCCAGGCCGGAACAAGCCGTGTTGGCGATGGCATCGCCGATAACGGGCGACCAAGTCACGCTCACGAACCATCCATGGACGTTCTCGATCGAGGCGGTCCGCAAGCACTTCGGGCTGACGCGGTTGCGCGTGATCAACGACTTTGCTGCCAATGCCATCGCCATCTCCCACCTTAAGGAGGCCGATCGTCTTCAGGTCGGCCGTGGCTTTCCCGTGTCCGGGGCGCCCATCGGCGTCCTCGGTCCTGGTACAGGTTTGGGCGTGAGTGCGTTGATGCCGATGCCTGGCGGTTGGACGCCGATCGAAGGAGAAGGCGGGCACGTAACAATGGCGCCTGCCGACGCGCAGGAAAGCGCGGTGCTCGAACTCATGCGCCGACGATACGATCATGTCTCGGCGGAACGAGTTCTCTCGGGCGCCGGGCTCGTCAATCTTTATAGCGTGCTCTGCGAACTTGCCGCCGTGCCGGTTGCGCCATTTACCGCGCCGCAAATCACCGATCCGGGGATATGGGCCCAAGATTCGCGCACGCGCGATGCCACGGCCATGTTCTGTGCGATGCTCGGGACGGTCGCCGGCAATCTGGCGCTGACGCTAGGCGCGCGGGGCGGCATCTATATTGCGGGGGGCATTGTCCCGAAATTGGGCGCCGCCTTTGTGCAATCCGCGTTCCGGCGGCGTTTCGAGGCCAAAGGCCGCTTGCAATCGTATCTGGCCGCGATTCCCACCTACGTGATCGTGCGCCCGCTTCCCGGCCTGGTGGGAGCTGCGGCGCTGTTGGGCAGCCATTAAATCGGCTGTTTGCGGGGCTCGTCGCCGAGCGCGGCATCCCGAGCTCAAATCGGTTGCACATTGACCTCGCGGGCCAAACGCTCGGTATCGGCTCGCCGGCATAGCTCAGTCCCCGGCATGAGCAATGCCGCCGATCCCGCGGCCATGCCATACCGAAAAGCGTCTCGGAGCGGATGACCGGAGGCAAGGCTCCAGATCATCGCACCCAAGAAACTATCCCCGGCGCCCACGACGCTAACCGGCGTGATGGGGGCGGCCTGTCCGCGCAGGGCTTGATCGCGGGTCACCAACAGCGCCCCTTGATCCCCGAGCGTGAGCGCAACGATCTCGGCCTTTCCAGCCGCTATGAGATCACGACAGGCGCTGACACGATCGTGTTCGCTCTCCAGCGGAGCAGCGGTGAGCTCTTTAAACTCGCGCAGGCTCGGTTTGACAATGTAGACGCCCGCTTCCAGCGCCGCTTTCAAAGGCGGGCCGGACGTATCGATCACCAGCTTTGCGCCAGTTTGCTTCGTCGCCCAGGCTATCCGGCCATAGAAGTCGATCGGAACCCCAGGCGGAAGGCTTCCACTGGCAACCACGAAACGCGCTCGCTGATCATGGAGCGCATGTGCCGCAAATGTATCGAGGAAAGCGCGCCATTCCTGCTCGCTCAGCGTAGGCCCTGGCAGGATGAAACGGTACTGCCGTCCGGACATTTCCTCCAGAATCGTGAAGTCCTCCCGGGTCTCCTCCGTGATCGGGACTGGGAGACCGGGAATTCCCTCCTGATCGAGAAGCCGCCGCAGCAACTGACCAAGCGTTCCGCCCTGTGCATACATCGCGGTGACGTCCGCGCCGAACCGATGCATCACGCGAGCAACGTTGATGCCGCCACCGCCCGGGTCGCGTCGCGCAGAGGTACAGCGCAGTTTGTGGAATGGAAGCAGTTGCCCGACGGAGGTCCAAACGTCCATTGATGGGTTGACGGTGAGCGTGACGATTTCCGCCATTCATCCCTCGCCCGAATCAGAGGTGCTCGACCCGCCGTTTGCTTCCACGCGACCCCCCCTGCAGATGTGCACCCAAACACCAACCCGATGCCTTCTTCCGGCGGAGGCGGTAGTCAGCTCCAGGTGATTGCTCCCAGCAGCATTGCGATCCGACCGTCTCCCCACATCGGCAGAAGAAGGCGCGAATAGCCGTCCGCGCCGCGAGAGCCGCGCTCCTGACGCGAGTCATGACGATAATACGTCGGCGCCCGGCTCTCGACCGCGGCGCTCGCCTGCGAATTCAGGTATTGCAACGGGGCCGGGGCATCGATTTCATCCAGGAACTTGCCGACGACGTCACGGCCGAGCCGTTCTCTGATGTCTTGCCCGACCATGTCGAGCCGGAACCGCAAGGGTCTATCAAAAACGCCGATCAGCATCAGCCTTCCCGAAAGGTCTGGAGTCGTGGACGGATTGACGTCATCGGAAAAGGGCATAGTGGCGTCACCCCGCTTGAGACCTTCCCAATATGCTCGAACACGCGCGAGATCAGTTTCCAACTTCTCGGGCGGAAGAAACGGTGCTGTTGCCGTATTCATTGAGCAGGCCACAGTGGCAGCACTCGAGGCCAAAGGCTTAGTCATGACCACCTCCTTGCCGTCACCGGCCGACAGCAAGTCATATCCGCTACACCCGGCTCGACGGTCTTGATCTGGATCAACCCCCCGCCTGCTGGCCTGCCGGCAAATGAATGCGCCACGGCGGCTCAGGCCGGGCGCGGCACGCTTGGGCTCTTGCATCTATTTCTGAACCCGGAGCTTGGAACAGCGGCAGCGTTGACCCTTGGGCCAGTGCGGAACTTGCGGAAGGCAAGTTCGTCGACCTGAGAACGTGCCAAGGTTGTGGTGACGCCTGGCGGCGGATTTGGCTTCTTTGCATGTCTCGTCAACCGGGGCTCCGACATCAAGCTAGTATGAGGTTTCATGTTCCCACCTACAGGCCTTGCGACATGAATCCTGCCGACACGTCACGGCCGCAGCTTAAGACCCGGCGTATCAATCTGGATACGGGGCGCGAGAACGTGGTTCTGAT
>DASSJW010000134.1:0-4461 GCA_035690995.1 Xanthobacteraceae bacterium | reverse complement strand
ACCCGCACTGCGGCACATCGTGCTCGAGCCACGCCTGCTGCACCTTGTGCAGCACCCCGTTCTGCGCCAGTCCCTCGATGGTGGTGATTTTGCGGCCGTCGACGGCGCTGAGCGGCACCGAGCACGAGCGCATCGCGATGCCGTCGACATGCACGGTGCAAGCGCCGCACTGGGCGATGCCGCAACCGTATTTGGTGCCGGTCAGTCCGATCGTATCCCGCAACACCCACAGCAGCGGCGTGTTGGGGTCGACGTCGACCTGGTGAGTTGTTCCGCTAATGCTGAGAGCAGCCATGTGCAGTCCTCCCGTGAGCCGCCATGCGCGTGGCGGTGTTTCGACGCGGCGGCAACCCCTCGGTTGCGCGGCGTGCGCTGTGCTGAAGCCAGCTTGTTGCAATTCTAATATGGAAATCGTGCCGCCGCGAGATGGAATCGGGGCAGGCCCGAGCACGCTTGCCCACGCGCGGGACGCAGCAGAAAATTGGGCCGCGTATTCAAAGGTTTGTGCTTACCGGGCGACCGTTGCCGCCGGGCGCCTAAACGAAAAAAAAGGCGCGGCCGGGATGCGGCCGCGCCTTGTTCGTTACGGGTTGCGACGCGGCAGCGCTTTGGGCCGCCGCGGCACGTCGTCAGGCGAACGAGATGTCGTGGTTCTTCAGCGGGATCGAGCGAATGCGCTTGCCGGTCGCGGCGAAGAACGCGTTGAGCACGGCGGGCGCCGCCACGAAGATCGTGGGCTCGCCGACACCGCCCCAGAAACCGCCCGACGGCATGACAATCGCTTCGACCTTCGGCATCTCGTAGATGCGCATCGAGTTGTAGGTGTCGAAGTTGGTTTGCTCGATGCGGCCGTCCTTGACCGTGCACTCGCCGTAGAACAGCGCCGACAAGCCGTAGACGAAGGAGCCCGCGACCTGCCGTTCGATCTGCGCCGGATTGACCGCATGGCCGCAATCGGTGGCAGCGACGATGCGATGGATCTTGATCTTGTTGCCGCCGGTCACCGAGATTTCCGCCGCCGCGGCAACGTAGCTGCCGTAGCCCATCTGCTGGGCGAGGCCGCGATAGATGCCTTGCGGCGCCGGCTTGTCCCAACCGACCTTCTCGGCCACGGCATTGAGCACGGCGAGATGTTTGGGATGCTTGGTCATCAGCTTGCGCCGGAACGCGAGTGGATCCTGCCCGGCTGCGTTCGCCAGTTCGTCGATGAAGCACTCGAGATAGACGGCATTCTGGTTGTTGTTCACGCCGCGCCAGAACCATGGCGGGATCGGCGGGTTGACCATCGCGTGATCGATCAGAAGGTTGGGGATGGTGTAGCCGATCGCGCCTTCCGCGCCTCCCGGGTTGAGTCCCTGGAACGCGATGGGATCGCGGCCTCCTTCCGCCAGCCGTGCCGGAGCTATGGCAGCCAGGATCGATTGGCCGGAGATGCGCATGTGCAGCCCGGTGAGCTCGTTGTTCGCATCGAATGCACCGGTGAGCTTGCATTGCGTGATCGGGTGATAGACGCCGTTGGCGGTGTCATCTTCGCGCGACTTGATCAGCTTGATTGGCGTGCCCGGCATCTCCTTGGCGACGCGCACGGCGTGCGACACGTATTCGCTGCGCGCCCGGCGGCCGAAACCACCGCCGAGCAGCATCTTGTACACGTCGCATTTGTCGACCGGCAGGCCGGCCGCTTCGGCCGCCGCGGCGAGCGCGGCTTCACCATTCTGCGAGCTGGTCCAGACCTCGCACTTGTCCGGCGTGTAGCGCGCGGTCGCGTTCATCGGCTCCAGTGCGGCGTGATTCTGAAACGGATAGGAGTACACCGCTTCGACCTTCTTGGCCGCGTTCGCGATCGCGGCCTTGGCGTCGCCTTGTTGATTGCCGACGAACTTGGTTTCGGCATCGAGGCCGGTCTTGAGCATCTGCGCGATATCCGCGCTCGAGAGCTTGGCGTTCGGGCCTTCGTCCCACTCGATGGGAAGCGCCGCGAGCGCGGTCTTGGCCTGCCACCAGGTGTCGGCGACGACGGCAACCGCCGCATCGCCGCTCTGGACGACCTTCTTGACGCCCGGCATGCCCATGACCTTGGCGGCATCGAAGCTCTTGACCTTGCCGCCGAACACCGGGCTTTCCTTGACCGCGGCGCTGAGCATTCCCGGCAGCTTGAAGTCCATGGAGTACTGCTGCTTGCCCGTGAGCTTGTCGGCGGTGTCGAGGCGCTTGACGCCCTTGCCGATCAGTTTCCAGTCCTTCGGATCCTTGAGCTTCACGTCCTGCGGCGGCTCGACCTTGCTGGCGCCTTGCGCCACCTTGCCGTAGGTCGTGGTGCGGCCGGACGGCGTGTGCGTAATCACGCTGTTCGCGGCGGTCACCTCCGACACCGGGACCTTCCACTCGTTGGCCGCGGCCTGCTTGAGCATCTCGCGCGCGACCGCGCCGCCCTTGCGCACATATTCCTGCGACTCGCGGATGCTGCGGCTGCCGGTGCTGGCGTAGTCGCCCCATATCCGCTTGCGAGCGACGTTCTGTCCCGGGGTGGGATATTCGGTCGTGACCTTCGACCAGTCGCACTCGAGTTCCTCGGCGACCAGCTGGGCAAGCCCGGTGAGCGAGCCCTGACCCATCTCGGAGCGGGCAATGCGGATCACCACTGTTTCATCCGGGCGGATGACCACCCAGGCGTTGATTTCCGGGGTGCCGTCCGCGGCGCGCGCGGCTTCGGGACCAAGCGGGAGCCGGAGCCCGAGGCTGAGCCCGCCACCGACCGCGGCGGTGCCGACGAGGAACGAGCGGCGATCGATTTTCGGCATGTAATTCATGGCTGCCTCCCTGCTCACGCGCTCGCCGCGGCGTGAATTGCCGTACGCACCTGCTGGAAGGTGCCGCAACGGCAGATATTGGTGATGTTGGCGTCGATGTCGGCGTCGGTCGGCTTCGGCTTGTCCTTGAGCAGCGCCGCCACCGCCATGATCATGCCGCACTGGCAATAGCCGCACTGCGGCACATCGTGTTCGAGCCACGCCTGCTGCACCTTGTGCAGCACCCCGTTCTGCGCCAGTCCCTCGATGGTGGTGATTTTCCGGCCGTCGACGGCGCTGAGCGGCACCGAGCACGAGCGCATCGCGATGCCGTCGACATGCACGGTGCAAGCGCCGCACTGGGCGATGCCGCAACCGTATTTGGTGCCGGTCAGTCCGATCGTCTCCCGCAACACCCACAGCAGCGGCGTGTTGGGGTCGACGTCGACCTGGTGAGTCGTTCCATTCACGTTGAGAGCAGCCATATGCAAATCTCCGATGAATCGCCGAGTGCGGAGGCGAGGATGGTGCGGCATTGACCCCTCGGTCATGCCGCGCGCTGTCAGAAGGATAGCTTGTTTCTATTCTAATATGGAAATCGCAAATGCGCGAGGTAATTCCCGCGCTAAGCGCAGCGACGGGACACCGCCCACGGGCGCGTGCATTCATGTTCAGTCAAGCGCGAATTCAGGACAATGAGCCGCAGTGGGAAGCGAGTTCCAGGCAGCACTATTCGCCGTCAACCCAAACGCGCTACGCGTTCTGCTCCCGCTCCAGCAGGGTCCTTGCGAGCCGGGTAAGCCGGTCGAGGATCTCGAAAAACGCACTCTTCTCGGCCTGGCTCATGCCCTGGAGCAGCACGCGGTTGCGCTCGAGCGCCGACGTCATCAGCTCGTCGTAGATCTGCGCGCCGCGCGTGGTGAGCGTGATGCGAACGCCGCGGCCCTCGCGCCGGTATTCGCGCAACACCAGGCGACGTGCGACCAGCGCGCTCACCCCGCGTGATGTCTGGCCCTTGTCCAGACCCATCAGTTCCGCCAGCGGGTTGAGCGAGATCGGTCCGTGTTCCCCGACCAGCGCAACGATGCGCCATTCGACCTGCGACAGGCCGAAGCGACGGCCATAGACCAACGTCGAGCCCCGGCGCAGGACGTTGGCGAGCCTGATCACCTTGGAGGATAGGAGGTCGCTCGGCTTGGCAGCGACCTTGACGCCGCGCCTGCTCGATCGATGGCGCACAAGCTCGCTGTTGCCTCGGCGATCGGCTCGAACTTTTTCCATGGCGCGTCGCGAACCGGTCAACCAGTTTGAGTTGACTTTGTCAAATTTAAGCTCATGCTCGGTTGCAAAAGAACGTCGTGCCAGGGAGACGCGACATGGCGATCGAGGCGAGCGATACCGGCACCGGCTACACGCGCAAGCCCGCAACCTACAACGCCGTCTTGACCGAAGTCGGGCGTGGCAAGCCGATGGGCGAATTGCTTCGACGCTACTGGCATCCGATCGGGCTCGTTGCCGATGCTGGCGAGACGCCCAAGCCCGTCCGCGTCTTCGGCGAAGACCTCATTCTGTTCCGTGACGGACGCGGCCAGGCGGGGCTGGTGGAGGCGCGCTGCTGCCATCGCGGCACCACGCTCTATTACGGCCGCGTCGAGGAACGCGGAATTCGCTG
>DASSJW010000133.1:0-3264 GCA_035690995.1 Xanthobacteraceae bacterium | reverse complement strand
ATGCGATCGAGCTTGTCGTCGATGCTGCGCAGATGGCGCAAAATCGGGCTGTCCGGCTCGGCGTTCGGGTTCGGAGCCGGGTCTGTGTCCTTCGTGGTTTGCTTGACTGTCTTTTTTCGGCTCATGCCAGCAACGCCCTTTCTGCCGCCGCCAGTTCGGCACCGTCATCGCCATGCGGAAAGAGATGGCCGTAAAGGATTATAACAAGTCTTCTGAACCGCCACATTAGGCCGTCATGTCCCGTCTGTCCCTGACCTTCGCCTGCTGCCGCTATGACCGGATGGAAGCCATCCGCGAGGACGCGATGGCGATCGAGGGAATCGACCTCAATTGCATCACGCTGCGGTCGGGCCGCGAGGTATTCGACCGCATGGTGGGCGGGCAGGAATTCGACGTCGCGGAGCTATCGGCGTCCGAGTTCATCAGCCTGGCGGGCCGGGGCGATTGCCCGTTCGTTGCGCTGCCGGTCTTTCCCTTGCGCGTCTTCCGCCACGGCTACATCTTCATCAACACGCGCCGCGGCATCCGCGGGCCGAAGGATCTGGAAGGCAAGCGCGTCGGGCTTCCGCTCTACACCCAGACCGCGGCGATCTGGGCGCGCGGACATCTGGCGCATCAATTCGATGTGGATATCGACTCGATCCGATGGGTGCAAGGTGCGGTGGAGAAATCAGGCGCGCATGGCAGGCCGCACGCGCCGCCGCTGCTGCGGCCGGTCAGGATCGAGCAGAATGCCGGCGCCGAGCCGCTGGGCGCGCTGCTCGCGCGCGGGGCGATCGACGCGCTGATCGGATCGCGCAAGCCGGACGAGTTCGGGCGTCATCCCGACGTCGCCCGGCTGTTTCCCGACTATCGTGCCCTGGAGCGCCAGCTCTACCGGGAGAGCGGGATCTTTCCGATCATGCATCTCGTCGCCATCCGCCGCGAGCTGTACGAGCGCGAGCGCTGGATCGCGCGCAGCCTCTACGACGCGTTCGTCGAGTCCAAGCGGCGGGCGCGCCTGCGCATGCGCTACGCCGGCTCGCTGAGCACCATGCTGCCCTGGCTGATCGATGACGTCGAGGAGATCGACGACGTCTTCGGCGGGGATGCGTTTCCCTACGGCATCGAAGCCAACCGGCCGACGCTGCAGGCGCTGGTCGCGTACATGGTCGAGCAGCACTTCATCGCGCGGCCGATCCCCATCGAGGATCTGTTCGTCTCGCTTGCCGGCGCGCTCGCAACGTGACGTCGTCACGCGAATTTGCTTCAATCTCGCTGCAATGCGATCAGCTCGAGCGGCGATCCCGGCGCGCGTGCATCAGGTTTGGCCGGCCGGGGTCCCGGTTTGTGCTCCGCCGCCGCAGGCGGCCGCCCGCCCGAGCAGGAAGGCCCTCTCGCGTTCATTGCGGCTGAACCCAGCCGCCCGCTCGAACTCGACCCTGGCTTCGGCGAGCCGGCCGGCTCGGAACAGGAAATCCCCCTTGGCTGCCGGCAGGGGGGCGTAGTTGCGCAAAGCCGCGGCCTGCGCGATCTCGTCGACGAGTTTCAGACCGGCCTCCGGGCCGAAGGCCATGCTGTAGGCCACGGCCCGGTTCAGATCGACCACCGGCGAGGGCATGACCGCACTGAGCGAGTCGTAGAGCGCCGCGATCCTCTTCCAGTCGGTATCCTCCGCCTTGCGCGCCCTCGCGTGGCAGGCGGCGAGCGCGGCCTGCAAAGCGTAAGGCCCGTTGGCGCCGCCCAGGGCCTCGGCGCGTTGCAACGCGGCGAGACCCCGCCGGATCAGGAGCTGGTCCCAGCGGGCGCGGTTCTGTTCGGTCAGCGGCACCGGCGCGCCGTCCGGCGCCGTGCGGGCGGGAAGACGCGAGGCCTGGATCTCCATCAGCGCGAGCAGACCGAAGACCTCAGGCTCGTCGGGCGCCAAGGCGGCGAGGATTCTGCCCAGGCGCTGGGCCTCGGCGCACACGGCAGGGCGGATCAGATCCTCGCCGGCGGTGGCCGAATAGCCCTCGTTGAAGATCAGGTAGATGACCTCCAGCACCGAGGCGAGGCGCTGCTCTCGCTCCTTGCCGCGCGGCACCTCGAAGGTCAGGCCGGCGTTGCCGAGCGTCTTCTTCGCCCGCACGATGCGCTGGGCGATGGTCGCTTCGTTGGAGAGGAAGGCGCGGGCGATCTCGTCGGTGGTCAGCCCGCCGATCAGGCGCAGGGTCAGGGCCGCGCGCGCCTCGGTGGACAACACCGGATGGCAGGCGGTGAAGATCAGGCTCAGACGCTCGTCGCCGACATCGTCGTCCATCGCCGCTTCGATGTCCTCGATACCGGTATCGCGTTCATCCTCGAGGTCGCGGCCGATCTCGGCGTGCTTGCGCGCGAGCATCCGGTTGCGGCGGAACCCGTCGATGGCCCGGCGCTTGGCCGCGGCCATCAGCCAGGCGCCGGGGTTTTTCGGGACCCCGGTCTGCGGCCATTCGGACAGGGCGATCACGAGGGCGTCCTGCGCCAGCTCTTCGGCCAGGCCGACGTCACGCACCATCCGGGCCAGGCCCGCGATCAGCCTGGCCCGTTCGATCCGGAACACCGTTTCGATCGCCCGATGGGTTTCGGTTGCTGCCACGTTTCCCGCCTACGGAAGAGCGAGGGGCAAGGCAAGTCGCGGCGGCGGGCGGCGGGACCTCAGCGGCGTGCCGCCTTTTCGCGGGTGCGCTCGTGCAGCTCGGCGACCTCAGGCGTCACGGCGTCGCCGAAATCGGCCATGTCGAAGACCGGCCGGATTTCGATCTCGCTGCGACCTGGCATCGGATTCGGGCAGCGCTTCACCCACTCGACCGCCTCGGCCATGTCTTTGACCTGCCATAGCCAGAAGCCGGCGACCAGCTCGCGGGTCTCGGCGAAGGGGCCGTCGATGACGGTGCGGCTGGGGCCGTCGAAAGCCACGCGCTTGCCCTTCACCGAGGGATGCAGACCCTCGCCGGCCAGAAGGATGCCGGCGTTGACCAGCTCTTCGTTGTACTTGCCCATGGCCTCGAGCAGCTCGGTCGAGGGCATGATCCCCGCTTCGCTGTCCTTTGTCGCCTTCACCAGAACCATGACGCGCATCGGCTTGTCTCCTCTGCTCCATCGAGGCCGCACCGGCCTCCCTGCCCGGACGACGAACGAGCTTCGGCGGGATCGACACGCTGCCAAAAGTTTTTTTGCGCGAAGGGGGCTGGAGGGTTCCCGCGCCATGAGAATGTGCCGGCGCAGGGCGCGGGCTATGATTTCCCTTGCATTGGCACAACCGTT
>DASSJW010000132.1:0-2523 GCA_035690995.1 Xanthobacteraceae bacterium | reverse complement strand
GCTGGGGCTGAAGGAGAACGAAGCGATCGTTCATTCCTGGATCAACAAGGCGCTGGAGAAGGCGCAGCAGAAGGTGGAGGCGCGCAACTTCGACATCCGCAAGAACCTGCTGAAGTTCGACAACGTGATGAACGACCAGCGCAAGGTGATCTTCGACCAGCGGGTGGAATGGATGAAGGACGAGGCGGTGAACGAAATCGTGGCCGACATGCGCCACGCCGCCATCGACGACCTCGTCTCCAAGCACGTCCCCGAAAACGCCTATCCCGAACAATGGGACACCAAGGGCCTGCGCGAAGAGCTCAAGCGCATCCTTGATCTCGACCTGCCGGTCGACGAATGGGCGAAGGAAGAAGGCATCGCCGACGAGGAATTGCTGTCCCGTCTCGACCGCCGCGCGGATGAGCACATGGCATCGAAGGCCGCGCAATGGGGCGCCGACGTCATGCGCTACGTCGAGAAATCGATCCTGCTGCAGACGCTCGACCACCTCTGGCGCGAGCACTTGGTGATGCTGGAGCATCTGCGCCAAGTGATCGGGCTGCGCGGCTACGGTCAGCGCGACCCGCTCAACGAATACAAGGCCGAGGCGTTCAATCTGTTCGAGGCCATGAGCACCAATCTGCGCGAGGCGGTGACGTCACAGCTCATGCGCGTCGAGATCAGGACGGCACCGCCGCCGGAAGAGCAGGCGAGCCTTCCTTATATGGAGGCTCACAAGATCGACCCCTCGACCGGCGAAGACGAGATGGCGCTGGCGCGGGCCGGCGCGGAGACGCTCGTGCGTCACGGAATCACTGCGGCTGCGGCGGTCGAGCGCAACCCGAATGATCCCTCAAGCTGGGGCAAGGTTGGCCGCAACGAGACCTGCCCCTGCGGCTCCGGCAAGAAGTACAAGCACTGCCACGGCCGGTTTGCTTGAGCGGGAAACCGACGACGGACGACACCGGACGAAGCGAGGTTGTCCCGGTCTAGTCGCCCGTCCCGAGAATCGCCTGACGTTGATTTGCGATTTTGGCCAAGCCCTTTGCTTGGTGGCAGGATCCTGTCGTCTCAGGATCCCGTCAGGATCAGGCCGTTAGCGCCACGCACCGAAGCGGCTGTCGAAACCGCCGGAGGGCATGGTCGGTGCAGCTCCATTGAGCAGGCTGGTGGTGGTCGTGTTGCCGGGCTGCTCGGTGGCAGCTTCCTGCTTGGCCGGTGAAGGTTTGGTTGCGGCCGCGTTCGCGGCCTTGACTTCTGCCGGCGCCGGCCCGGGCTTCTTCGCGGCAACCGTCGTATGTGCGGGCTTCGCTGGGGCAGCGGCGGATTTCGGCTTCGCCGGCTCGGCCGCGGGCGCGCTGCGGGTCGCCGCGCTTTGATCTTCGCTCTTCAGTCCGAACAGGCTGCTGAGGAAGCCACCCGAGCTTCCCGCCGACGCGACCTGCACCGATGAACGCGGCCCGGGAGCGGGCTTCGATTCGGCCGAGGCGAGGCTCATCGTGCTGACGATCGAGTCGGATGCAGGAGACTCAGCCGGCGGGTTGACGTGCGGAGGGATCGTGCCGATCGCGGTGCGAATGGTTGCGCCGGGGCCGCCATGGGATTTCACGGCGGCCAGGAACGTCGGGTTCATGCCGCCGTCCACGCCCATTTTGATCGGCGCGGTGGGGGTCCCCCGATTGATCAGTTCGGCGGTCTGAACGTCGTCGCGGCGCTGCTTGTCCCTGACCGCGGCGACGATGTCGTCGGGCACCTTGTAGGCGGGGCACCGGTCGGCCGCGCTGAACTTGCTCGACGATTCAGCGTCGAACACGTAGCGCTTCTCGCACACGTCGACCTTGGGCTCGTGCCGTGTGACCTCGAAGTGGTCATAGCCCTCTTTGAGCATCTTCCAGAACGCCATATTCGGCGAGTTGCGATGCTTCGCCATGTTGAGCGGCGTCATCTTGAACGGATAGGCCTGGATCTGGAACGACTTCTGGCCGCCGAAGAACGATTCGCGCGCCAGCGCATATATCTCTGCGACCTGTTCGTCGGTCATGGCGTAGCAGCCTGCCGACGAGCAGTCGCCATGGATCATGAGAAACGCCCCGGTGCGCCCGTTGGCGCGATCATAGGCGTTCGGAAAGCCGGTATTGATCGCCAGATAATAATTGGAATTCGGGTTCATCAGGCCGGGGGTGATCGTATAGAAGCCCTCCGGCGCCTGGCGGTCCCCTTGCCTGATCTTGGGACCGAGGTCGCCCGACCAGCGGCAGATCGGATAGGTCTTGAGCAGCGCGAACCGCCCGGTCTTGTCTTCCTTCCAGACCTCGAGTTCGGATTCCTGCTTGAAAATCCGCACCAGGATCGGCGATTCCTTCGCCATATTCTTTTCGTCGATGTCAGCGAGCATTCGCTCGGACAGCGGTTGCATGTGGCGGCCGCCGACGGCCGGCGTGCTTTCCGTGTTGCAACCAGCCAGCGCGATCGCCGCTGCAATCGCAGCGGACGCCAAAAGCGCGCGCACCAAAGGGCGACGATTCAACCGAAGACCCCCCC
>DASSJW010000131.1:0-2009 GCA_035690995.1 Xanthobacteraceae bacterium | reverse complement strand
ATGCGATAGGCGTCGTCGGCCGACGTCATGTCGCCGGTGAGCAGCATCTCCATCGCGTGCTTGCGCGCCACCGTGCGGGAGAGCGCGACCATCGGGGTCGAGCAGAACAGGCCGATATGGACTCCGGGGGTGGAGAACTTGGCGTTGTGGGACGCCACCGCGAGGTCGCAGGTCGCCACGAGCTGACACCCGGCAGCGGTCGCGGTCGCTTCGACCGCGGCAACCACCGGCTGCGGCAGCCGCAGGATGGCAAGCATCATGGCGCTGCAGCTTTCCATGATGTGCCGGGTGTAGCCGCGCCCTTGATCCGGATCGGCGCGATGGGCGGTCAGTTCCTTGAGGTCGTGCCCGGCCGAGAATGCGGGACCGTTCGCCGCGAGCACCACCGCGCGGATCCGCTTGTCGGCGGCAAGCCGTTCCAGTTCCTGGCGCAGCGCCGCCAGCATGGCCTCCGACAGGCTGTTGCGCGCCTGCGGGCGATCGAGCGTGAGAACGGCGATCGTGCCGATATTTTCCCGCAGGAGCGGCGGCCCGCCGGCGGCGGGGGTGGTGGCGGCGCGTGCGGAAGACGGGGCTTTCATGGTTCGGTTCTCAGGAACCTCGGTCACTTCTAGTTAACGCCGCGCGCCGCGGACGCAAGCGCCCTGCAGGGGAACAGCACACGGCACGGCGTGTTAGATTGCAGGGTGAGCGCTCCAGCAGGATGCATGTATCATGGCGAAAAGAGCGGCGGCATCCAAACGGCGCAGCAGCCCCGCACGCAAGCCGATCAGTCGACGTCGGAAACCGGCTTCGGTCCGGCGGACCACGAGCCGCCGGCGGCGCTGGTCGCAGGATGTGACCGAGCACAGTGACGCGCACACGCTCGAGCCCGGGGTCTTCACCTCCAAGGACCCCAAGCGGATTGCCGCCTCGTTGAAGCGCTCGGCGCAACGGAGCAAGCGCCGCAAGGCCGATCCGTTCCGCTCCGCCCTCTCCATGCTGACCTTCTACATCAACCGCGCCGGCAAGACTCTCCCGGCCGCGCGCAAGAAGATCTTGATGCAGGCGAAGGACGAACTGCGAAAGCAATTCGGCAGGGACTGAGCGCGTATCCCTGTGAAATGGAATCGGCGCGCGCGACAGCTTCGGTCTGTTCCCGCCAGGGGGAGGGCAGCACACACGAGGCCGTGGCAACTGCTCTGCATGGCCCGGCGGAAATGTTCTGGCGCTCGGGGTTGCTCCGCATTAGGTCTGGCGCCGCAGGAGAGGGGCGGCAGATGCCGGTCGTGATGACGATACCCGAACTCGAGCGTCTTCTCGGCGCGGAGTTTCCGCAGGCCTTTCATCCCGGGAGCGGTCTGTCGATTGAGGCGGTGTGGGAAGGCGGGTGCCGGGTCCGGCAGGCGTTCCGCGAGGGATCGCTGCGCCCAGGCGGCACGATTTCCGGCCCGACGATGATGGCGCTGGCCGACGTCGCCATGTATGTCGCGCTGCTCGCCGCAATCGGTCCGGTCCCGCTGGCCGTGACCATCAATCTCAACATCAATTTCCTGCGCAAGCCCGGACGCTGCGATCTGACGGCCGAGGCGCGGCTCCTGAAGCTGGGAAAGCGCCTCGCCAACGGGGAGGTGACGCTTCGCTGTGACGGGGAAGAGGAACCCGTCGCGCACGTGACCGCGACCTATTCCATCCCGCCGGGCGAGCGGTAGGTCCCTGGTACAGAGCCGCGTCGCGTTCGCCAGTGTGGTCTGGTCGGCGCAGCCAAAGATCGTATCTATCAATCTACCAGAACTGCGCGATGAACTCGCGCCGTAGTAGCGGTAGGGACGTGCGTTTCATGGCACGCCCCCCGCCCAGATCCGTACGTGCGGCTTTCCCGCATACGGCTCCTGCCTCGGGTGGGTGACGGCACAAGTTGCCGTATACGCTCCAGCGCCTGTGACACGCGAGCCTGGTTCTGAGTCCAGTACGTGCTTTGCTGGTGCGTATTCCCCTTGGCCCCCGCCCTTCGCTCCACCGACACCGCT
>DASSJW010000130.1:0-3890 GCA_035690995.1 Xanthobacteraceae bacterium | reverse complement strand
CGCCGCGCTCAAGTTTGCGCTCCCCTCGCCTGCCGTGCTCACCGCGGGATTCTCGTCCCGGAACCGACCCCGCATCCCGGCGTTGGCCTGCCGACACTAGGCGCAAGCCGGATCGGAGGAAGGGCGATGCAAACCACGCGGAGCACAGCTGTCATCGTCGCGGCGGCGCTCGTTGCCAGCACGTCGCTGACATTGGCTCAGGGGGGCGGCAGTTCAGGTGGCAGTGCCGGCGGCTCGACCGGAGGCGCCGCGGGGAGCGCGGCGAGCAGCCCTGGATCCGCGCCAGCGCCTGCGCCCGGTCAATCCACCTCGGTCCCGTCGAACTCGCCGCAATCCCGCCCGGATCAGACGCAGCAGACCGGCCCGGTCCAATCGCCCGGCACGCCCTTGGATACGACCGGCATGGCCGGCTCGCGGCCGGGCTGCGCGCCCTCGACCAGCGCCGGCGTTGACACCTCGACCGGCGGCATCAGAGCTCCCCGCATCATCAACGATCCCGCCGTCGGCAGCGGACAGACCGCGGAAACCAGCGCCGGCGGAAATTCCGGTTTGCCGAAGAGCTCGGCTGCGCCGAGCAAGGCCAACGGCTGCTGACGCCGTTCTTTCGTTCGTTCGCAGCCGGTGCACCAACGACGTTCGCGCGCGGGCGACGCTTCATCGCTACATCTGCAACTTCATGCGCGCGATGAGCCGCCGTTTGGCCTCGATGTCACGATCGAGCCGGCTGCCGAATGTGGCCCGATCGGCGAAGTAGTTCGGCGGCTGGCCGCCGCGCTTGGCGGCACTGGCATAAATCTCGTCCTTGGCCGCGCCGGCGCAGGCCGATTCGAGTTTAGCGACAATGTCGGCAGGCGTTCCTGCCGGCGCCAACAATCCGCCGAAGCTGATCGGCGCAACATCGAAGCCCTGTTCCTTGACAGTCGGCGTATCGGCAAACGAGGGGTGCCGCTCCTCGGCGAAGATGCCGAGCAGGCGCAGGTTCTGCCCTGCCACGGTCCCCTGCACGAGCGCTGCGACGTCGATGCTGCCGCCGAGCAGATCGGTCACCACGGCGGGATCGCCGCGGCCAGGAATGCCCTTGATGTCGAGCTTGGCGGTGTCGAGAAATTCCTCCATCGAGAGATGCGGGATCGAACCTGCGCCCTGGTGGCCGTAGTTGAGCTTGCCGGGCTGGGCGCGCGCGGCAGCCACCAGATCGGCCAGCGTCCTGAACGGCGAGTCCGGCCGCACCGCGATCACCATCGCATTGGACACGGTCTGGCACACCGGAATAAGCGCGTGCGCCTCGTATCCGATGTCGTTGCTGCGCGCCGCCGGCAACACGGAAAGCACATAGACCGCGCCGAAGAGCAGCGTGTAGCCGTCGGGCGCCGCGCGCGCGACCGAGGCGGTCCCGATCGCACCGCTCGCACCGGTACGATTGACCACGACGAATTGCTGACCGAGCCGGCTCGATAGCCCCAGCACGAGCGCGCGTGCCAGCACGTCGGTGGTCGCGCCCGCTTGCGTGGGATTGACCACGGTGACGGTGCGGCTCGGATAATCCTGCTGCGCTTGTGCCGCTAGCGCCGTCGCCGTGACCAGCACGGCCGCGAATGTGAAGGCCCGCATGCGTTTCATCTCTCCCTGGGATTCTTTTGTTGCAAGACGCTACCAGCAAGCACAGAGCGCGCAAGGGCGCCCTCGCGCCGTACCGACGCATTCAATGCAGCTGGATGTCTGTTATGACGCGGCGCGGAGCAGCTAGCGCACCAGTTCCCGCATCGCCCGGTCCAGGCCCTCGAGCGTCAATGGATACATTCGCCCGCCCAGGAGCTGGCGCATCATCCGGATCGATTGGGTGTAGTCCCATTCGGTCTCGGGCACGGGGTTGAGCCAGACGCAGGCGGGATAGGTGCGCACCACGCGCTCGATCCAGGTCGCGCCGGTCTCCTCGTTGTAGTGCTCGACCGAGCCGCCCGGCGCCATGATCTCGTACGGCGACATCGAGGCGTCGCCCACGAAAATCGCCTTGTAGTCGTGCGGATAGGTATGCAGCAGGTCCCAGGTCGGCGTGGTGTCGTCGAAGCGCCGGCGGTTTTGCTTCCACACCTTCTCGTACAGGCAATTGTGGAAGTAGAGATGCTCCATGTGCTTGAACTCGGTGCGGGCGGCCGAGAACAGCTCCTCAGTGGCCTTGATGTGCCAGTCCATCGAGCCACCGACATCGAAGAACAGCAGGACCTTCACCGCATTGTGCCGTTCCGGCCGCATCAAGATGTCGAGATAGCCCTTGTGCGCGGTGCCCCTGATGGTGCCGTCGAGATCGAGCTCCTCGGGCGCGCCGGTGCGTGCGAACTTGCGCAGGCGGCGCAGCGCGATCTTGATGTTGCGGGTGCCGAGCTCGACCTGGTCGTCGAGATCCTTGAATTCGCGCCGGTCCCAGACCTTGACCGCGCGGAAGTTGCGGTTCTCGTCCTGGCCGATGCGGATGCCTTCAGGGTTGTAGCCGTACGCCCCGAACGGCGACGTGCCGGCGGTACCGATCCATTTCTTGCCGCCCTGGTGGCGGCCCTTCTGCTCCCGCATGCGCTGGCGCAGCGTTTCCAGCAGCTTGTCCAGGCCGCCCATCGCCTCGATCTGCTTCTTCTCTTCCTCGGTGAGGTATTTTTCCGCCAGCTTCTTGAGCCACTCCGAGGGGATTTCGGCACTGGGCGCGTCGCTCATGAGCTCGAGGCCCTTGAACACGTGGCCGAACACGCGGTCGAACTTGTCGAGATTGCGCTCGTCTTTCACCAGCGCCGCGCGCGAGAGATAGTAGAAGTCCTCGACCCGCCGCCCCGCGAGGTCTTTGTCCATCGCCTCCATCAGCGTGAGATATTCGCGCAGCGTCACCGGCACGCCGGCGGCTTTGAGCTCATGAAAGAAGGCGACGAACATGGCGCAAACTTGCGCCATTGCGCCGGGCGGTCAAGACCGTTTGCTGCGCTGACGCCGGCTTTCGCGGCATGGCCGTCGCGCCGACGCTCACCATCGGCACCGCTCATTGGCGCGACAGAATGGCGCGCGCCCGGCTCGCGTGGTGTTGCCGTCCGCGTGCTGGCGGGGCGCGCCCAAACATGCTTCGCTGCGGAAAAAGACAGGGAGAGACGCCATGGGGAAACGATTTGCAATCTTTGCCGCGCTAGCCTGGATTGCCGGGCTGGCGGCGTTTGCCGCGGCTGCGGAGGATTATCCGAACCGCCCGATCCGCGTCGTGGTCGGCTTCTCGGCGGGATCGGGCGCCGACATCACCGCGCGCGTCGTCGGACAGCGCATGGGCCAGCTCCTCGGCCAGCAGATCGTGGTGGAGAACAAGACCGGGGCCGGGTCATCGCTCGCCGCCGAATTCGTCGCGCGCGCTCCCAAGGACGGCTACACGCTGCTGCTGGCGACGATCGCCAATCCCATCAACGCGGCGATGAGCTCGAACCTTTCGTTCGATTTCCCCAAGGACTTTGTCCCGATCGTGCGACTCACCACCACGCCCAACATCCTGGGTCGTGCATCCCTCCGTGGGCGTGAAGAGCGTCAAGGAATTGATCGATCTGGCGAAGAGCAAGCCCGACCAGCTGTCGTTCGCATCCTCCGGGGTCGCGACCGGCACGCATCTGTCCGGCGAGCTGTTCAAGGTACTGGCGGGCGTGAAGATGGTGCATGTGCCGTATGCCGGAAGTCCGCAGGCGGTCACCGACCTGCTGGCCGGCCGCATCCAGCTATTCTTCTCGCCTGCCTCGACCGTGCTGCAGCACGTACGTGACGGCAAGCTCGTCGCGCTGGCATCGACCGAAGCCAAGCGCACCGCGATCGCGCCCGAGCTGCCGACCATGGTCGAAGCCGGATTGCCCGGCTTCGAGACCGGGCTGTGGTTC
>DASSJW010000129.1:0-6929 GCA_035690995.1 Xanthobacteraceae bacterium | reverse complement strand
TTGTGGATGTCGGTCGGGATGCCGCGACCATCGTCGCGTACCGTGCAGGAGCCGTCCGGATTGAGGGTGACGATCACCTCCGTGGCGTAGCCGGCCAGCGCCTCGTCGATGGCGTTGTCGATGACCTCGTAGACCATGTGGTGGAGGCCGGAGCCGTCATCGGTGTCGCCGATATACATGCCCGGCCGCTTGCGCACCGCGTCGAGGCCCTTGAGGACCTTGATCGAATCTGAGTCGTAATCGGAGGCGAGAGGCGGACTCTGGCGAGCGGGTTCGGCCATGGAGAGCTTTCGAATCAGGTGCGAAAAAGCGGAAAAACCGCCAGTTTGATTTGGCACGAAAAGCAGGTGCCGTACAGGGCAAACTGACCAGGGCTAATATATTGATTCCTCGACAAATTTAAAGGTCGAGAAGCGCAAAAAAAGTGCCCTAAAAATTGCCTCGTAAAAGGCTGGATTCCTAACGCCCGGGGGGCCGCCGGCTAGCCCAGTTTGACCACAATATTGCCCATCGCCTTGCCGCTTTCGACCGCCTCGTGCGCGGCCACCATGTCTCCGAGGTCGAAGGTCTGGGCGACATTGTGGATGAGCTCGCCCCGTTCCAGCATCTGCGTGATGTCGGCGGTCGCGCGCTGACGCATCTCCGCCGGCATCAGATAGACAAGAAAGAACTGCAGCGTGATGCTGTTCTGGAGCAGGAACTGGAACGGGATCGACGCCTCCGCCGCGCCGCTGCCATAGACCGCGACCACGCCGTTCGGCGCCAGCACGGTGGGCAGGAGCCGGGCATTGGCGGCGAGATCCATCTCGATCACGGCGTCGACCCCGCGCTTGGCGGTGATGGCCATGACCCGCTCGCCGACGTCCTCGCGCTTGTAGTCGATCACATGGTCGGCACCCGCCGCTCGCGCGATCTCGGCTTTCGCCGGCGAGCTGACGGTGGTGATGACGGTGGCCTTGCGCTTCTTCGCAAACTGGATGGCGTAATGGCCGACGGCGCCCGCGCCGGCGGCCACCAGCACGGTGGAGCCTTCCTTGGCGCGCGCGAGCAGAACCCCCTGATAGCCGGTATAGGCCGGGATGCCGAGACAGGCGCCGGCTTCCATGGTGACATTGGCCGGCAGGCGCACCGCCTGTTCCGACGGCAGCACGATCCATTCCGCGGCGGTGCCGAAGGGGCGCCGCCATTGGCCGTTCCAAACCCAAACCCGCTCGCCGACACGCGCCGGGGAAACGCCTTCGCCCACGGCGTCGATCTCGCCCGCGCCGTCGCTATGTGGGATCACGCGCGGGAAGGCAATCTTGCGCGTCAGGCCGGCCCGGCTCTTGACGTCGGAAGGATTGACGCCGGAGGTGCGCAGGCGCACGCGCACCTCACCCCGCCCCGCCTGCGGCGTTTCCACGTCGGCGACTCGCAGCACCTCGCGTGCGGGTCCGTTCGATTCGTAATAGGCAGCGCGCATCAGGAGCCTCGCGTTCGCTTTCCGATCCGACCTGGACTGACTTCTAGCATGTCGGCCCTTGCTTCGATCTCCATAAATGCTGCGGCGTCGGCGCCGGTCATCCATGCCTGCACGCCGAGCTTTTGCAGCTCGTCGTAGAGCGCGGCGCGCCGCGATGGGTCGAGATGCGCAACGACCTCGTCCAACAGCAGCACCGGGGAAAAACCCGACATCTCCGCCAGCAGCCCGGCATGCGCCAGCACGAGGCCGATGAGCAGCGCCTTCTGCTCCCCGGTCGAGGCGTCGGCGGCGGCGATGCCCTTGCCCGCGTGGATGACGGTGAGATCGGTGAGATGCGGCCCGTCGAGCGTGCGCCCGGCGGCGGCGTCGCGGGCGCGATTGTTTCGCAGCGTCGCGCGGTAGCGGTCCTCCACTTCGACGGCGGGGTGAAGCGGCACGAGCTGCTCCATCCAGCCGTCAAGCGCAATCGCCGCCGCCGGAAAGACCGAGGCCGGCTCCTTACGAGCGGCCAGCGCCGCTTTGAGCCGATCGACCGTCTCCGTCCGCAGCGCGGTCACGGCGACCGCAAGCTCGGCGGTTTCATGCTCGATGGCATCGAGCCAGTGCGGGTCGGGGCGGGGATCCTCGAGCAGACGGTTGCGCGAGCGCAGGGCGCGCTCGAGCGCATTGACGCGCGACATGTGCTCGGCATCGACCGCCAGCACGAGTCGGTCGAGGAAGCGCCGCCGCTCGGAGGCGGGGCCGTTGAACAATTGGTCCATGGCCGGCACCAGCCAGACCACGCGCAGGTGATCGGCGAACGCCGAGGCCGAGGGCACCGGCTCGCGGTCGATGCGGCATTGGCGCGCGGTTGCGGCGCCTTCGCCGCCGGGTGGCGCCACGCCGGTCCCCAGCGTCGCCAATCCGAGCGCGCCCTCCACGTCGGCCGCCACCGCCCACGATCCGTCGCCTTCCGAAAAGGCCACGTCTTCGAGGGTGGCGCGCCGCAAGCCGCGCCCGGGTGCGAGAAACGAGATCGCCTCGATGAGATTCGTCTTGCCCGCGCCGTTCGGCCCAACCAGCACCACCGGGCCGACGCCAACCTCGACCTGCGCGCTGTGATAGCTGCGGAAATTGGTCAGCGTCAGGCGGCGGATGCGGGCGGGCGCCATGAGCAGTGGACTGGTGACGGACAATGGGGGACGGAGCAGACGTCGACCAGGCGCGGCGCGTCAAGCGTGCTGTCGTCCGCCGTCCGCTCTCCGCTAAACCCGCATCGGCATCAGCACGTAGAGCGCGCCCTTGGTGTCGCGATCCTGGATCAGGGTGGGGGAACCGGGATCGGCGAGCTTCAAGACCGCGGCCTCGCCTTCGAGTTGGGCCGCGATGTCGAGCAGATAGCGGGAATTGAAGCCGATATCGAGCGGCTCGGACCCGTACTCGACCTCGATTTCCTCGGTCGCGCTGCCGGAATCCGGATTGGTCACCGAAAGCATCAGCCGGCCGCTGGTGAGCGACAGCTTCACCGCGCGCCCGCGCTCGCTCGATACCGTCGACACCCGGTCGACCGCCTGCTCGAACTCCTTCTTGTCGACGGTGAGTTCCTTGTCGTTGCCGACCGGGATGACGCGCCCGTAGTCGGGAAACGTTCCGTCGATGAGCTTGGAGGTGAGGACCGTGTCGCCGAGCGTGAAGCGGATCTTGCCCTGCGAAAGTTCCACCGTGATCTCGGCCTCGTTGTCTTCGATCAGACGCTGCACCTCGCCCACGGTTTTGCGCGGAACGATGATTCCCGGCATGCCGCTGGCGCCTTCGGGCAGCGCCAGCTCGAACTGCGCCAGGCGGTGGCCGTCGGTCGCCACCGCGCGCAACGTGGGCGCCTTGTTGGTGCCGGCGGTGTGGAGATAGATGCCGTTGAGATAGTAGCGCGTTTCCTCGGTCGAGATCGCGAACTGGGTCTTGTCGATCAGGCGCTTGAGATCGGCTGCCGCGAGCTTGAACGTGTGCGTCATCTCGCCCGCCGCGAGATCGGGAAAATCGCTCTCCGGCAGCGTCTGCAGGGTAAAGCGGGAGCGGCCAGCGCGGATCGCCAGCACGGCCCGGTCGCCGGAGGCCTCGAGCACGATCTGCGCGCCCTCGGGGAGCTTGCGCACGATTTCATAGAACATGTGCGCCGGGACCGTGGTCGCGCCGCCTGGGCCCACCTCCGCCGCGATGGTCTCCGTAACCTCGAGATCCAGGTCGGTCGCCTTGAAGGCAAGCTTCGATTTGTCCGCCTTGATCAGCACATTCGCCAGAATTGGGATGGTGTTGCGGCGCTCGACCACGCGGTGGACATGGCCGAGCGACTTCAACAGCGCTGCGCGTTCGACGGTGACCTTCATCTTTCAGTCCGCCTGCTCGCGTGGAAAAGGGGGGTAGGAAAGTGGCGTGTATGGCCGGTTTGCGCAAGGGCGGCGGCGCCTCTGGCCGGCACTTACCAACGGATTTGGCGCCCATTGCGTCCAGGCGACCGCCCACAGGCGCGAGCGGTCCGCGGGCGGAACCCTGCTCACTCCTGCAATTGCCGCTTCAAAAGCTCGATCTCCTCCGCCAGCGCGGTGTCGGTGCTCACGAGGTTTTCGATCTTTCGCACCGCATGCAGCACCGTGGTGTGGTCGCGGCCGCCGAAGCGGCGGCCGATCTCCGGCAGCGAGCGCAACGTCAGCGTCTTGGCGAGATACATCGCCACCTGTCGCGGCCGCACGACATTGGCCGTGCGTCGCGACGACAGGAGATCGGCGCGGCTCACATTATATTGGCGCGCCACCACCCGCTGGATGTCCTCGATCTTGACGCGCTTGGGCTCCTGCGGGCGGATCAGGTCGCGCACCTCCCGCTCGGCCATCTCGAGGGTCACGGGCTGTCCCGTGAGCTTGCTGTGAGCGAGGAGACGGTTGAGCGCACCTTCGAGGTCGCGGCCGTTATGGGTCACGGTCTTGGCGATGAACGTCAGCACCGGCGCCGGAACGTCGAAGCAGGGGTGATGCTGCCGGGCGGCGGCGGCGCGGCACTTGAGGATTTCAAGGCGCAACTCTTCCCCCAGCGATCCCATCTCGACCACCAGGCCGCCGGCCAGTCGCGAGCGCACGCGCTCGTCCAGGCTCTCGAGATCGGCCGGTGGCCGGTCGGCCGCGATCACCACCTGCCGGCCAGCATCGATCAGCGCGTTCAGGGTGTGGCAAAACTCGGCCTGGGTGGATTTGCCCTGGAGGAATTGCAAGTCGTCGATCACCAGGACGTCGATCGTCCGCAGCGCGTCCTTGAACGCCAGCGCGTTCTGCGCCCGCAGCGCGGCGACGAAGCCGTACATGAACTTCTCCGCCGTGAGGTAAAGCACCTTGCGTTCGGCGCTGGTATTGCCGGCCCAGGCCAGGGACTGCAGCAGATGAGTCTTGCCGAGCCCGACGCCGGCATGAATGTAGAGCGGATTGAACATCACCACGTCGCCGCGCCGCCCCTGCGCGACCTGCTTCGCGGCCGCATGCGCGAGCGTATTGGAGCGGCCGACGACGAAGGTTTCGAAGGTCAGACGTGGATCGAGCGGGGAGCCACCGAGGGCGTCGTGCACGGCCGAGATCGGCCCCACCGTGCCACGCACATCGCTGCCGTTGACCTTGTTCTCGCGGGCGTCGCGCGGACCAGCGGTCACCTCCAGCGGCTTGAGCTTCGGCGGCAAGGTCCGGATCACCGCGGAGCGCACCGTAAGCTCGATGCGCGAGAAGTCCGGCTGCTCGGCCTGCCAGCATGCCAGCACCCGCTCGGCGTAATGGGACTGGATCCAGCTCTTGAGAAAGCGGGTCGGCACCGACAGCTTCACCGTGTCGCCTTCGCTGCCGTCGAGCTCCATGCGCGCGAACCAGCTGGAGTAAACGTCGTCACCGACTTCGGCGCGAAGACGGTCTCTGACCCGCGTCCAGCGTTCCTGATCCATGCTCGGCATTTTGTGTGTCTCTTTTTGATCGGCACAAACGGATGGGTGCAACGCGGACAAAACGCGATACTTCCGGAACGCCCGTCGGGCGGACGCGAAGCGACACGAACGCAGGGACGCGAAGAAGGAAGGGCCACGGCCTTTCGGTCGGGGATCGGGAGTGTGCGGGGAGACCCGCCGGATATGTGTGCTGGGCGGCGGCTCAGTGCGGAGGTGGAGCGGGACCCCGGGAAGCAATGACGAAATGAGATAAGATGCCGTTCGGCTGGCACCAAACGGTGCAAACCTTGGAACGGCTGATCCGCCTCGCTGTGGTCATGCTACCCCCCTGCCCATCGCTGCCGCACGCGGCGGCGGCGATGCACTGTTCAGGTTCTTCGAAGTATTCTTGGGTTTGCTTCGTGTCGTCCGACTACTACAAGCTCGACGCCACGAAGCACAGGCTTATGTCCATACACGCCGAGTGTTTACAATATCGAAGCTGAAGCCAAGAACGACCAGACATGAGTCATCCATCCTCATCTTCGATGAAGCTCGAATACGAACCTTTTACTGAAAACCGCCGGTGGCCCAGCGGCAGGGGGAAAATAGCACGGCGCAGGCCCCCTGCAACGGCTTCGCATCGGCATCGCGCAAGCGACTCGTCGCCCATCACGCTTGGTGCGCTCCTGGCTGGGCTTCCAAGCTGTGTCATAATATTTTGAATTAACTTACATATTTGAGCGAAACTTGTCCGGCTCTGCGGCTGGCCAGCCAGCGTGAATTTGGTTTGAAACAAGCTGGTCGCGATACGCGGAACTCAGCCGAAAACCAAGTCCTTGGCGTCGCTTTCCACATAAGCCGTTCTGCAGACAGCTATTTCTTTGAGCGGAAATCGAGGGTAGCCCCACTCCCGCTTGTGACAATTAAGCAATAGTTGCGGACGCGCAGATAAGATGTCCCAGCCTGCATTATCGCGAAGCGTGTGACGGTTCTGCAACGAAGCGATTGCAGAAATCCGACAATCACCAATTATCAAAAGGAGTTTTGCGACGGTGACGAAAACGCGCGCCGTCGCCGTGCCTGCGCGCCAATGCTCTCGCTCCCGCAATGCGCGCAGGTGCTGAAGATGCAGGGCCGTGCTGGAGTGCGGGAATGTTCGCGCGCGAACTTGAGCGGAAACCGCGCGGTGCGGGAGCGCTATTGCCGCCGGTCGATCTCGCCGGCCCACATGATCTCGACTGAACAGGCCGTCCGCTTCGAGACCGTGCTTCGCAGGTGAGAGCGCGCTATTGGCCGAGCTTGGCGACGCGATGAGAGAGGCGCGACACCTTGCGGCTCGCGGCATTGGGATGCACCACGCCCTTTTGCGCCGAGCGCATAATCACCGGCTCAGCTTCCTTCAGCGCCGCGAGCGCTTGCGCGCGGTCACCGGTCGCGATCGCTTCCTCGACCTTGCGCACGAAGCCGCGCATCTTCGAGCGCCGCCCCTTGTTGATCTCGGTGCGGCGGGCGATCTTGCGGGTGGCCTTGCGG